>SXQI01000235.1 GCA_005793025.1 Verrucomicrobiales bacterium | reverse complement strand
CAAAACATTTAGCGGGGCAGGGGCGGAGACTAACGCCTACTGCCCCTGTTGATTTTTTATGGCAGTTCATCATTCCGAGCGGAGAGTTGTTATCACAGGCATTGGGGTTGTGACTCCATTGGGTAATGATCTGGACACCCTTTGGGCCAACCTGATGGCTGGCCAGTGCGGTATCGACCGAATCACGGCGTTCGACACAACTCAGTTTGACTGCAAGATCGCGGGGGAGGTTCGTAATTTTGATCCTGGGCTGGCCTTCCCTTCGCCGAAGGATGTGCGGAGGTCAGATCGTTATACTCAGTTTGGTGTAGTGGCCGGTCATAAGGCTCTCCTCGATTCTGGATTAGATTTAACCAATGTGAATACCGACGAGATCGGGTGTTTTATTGGTTCTGGAATCGGCGGGTTGAAGACGACTGAAGATCAACATACTGTGTTGAAAGCGCGGGGCCCGGGTCGCCTCTCGCCTTTCATGATCCCCATGTTGATCTTGAATATGGCCTCCGGGATGTTCTCGATCTATAACAACCTCCGAGGTCCGAACGTAGCGACGTGCTCGGCCTGTTCTACAGCAAGCCACGCGATCGGTGAGGCATGGCGAACCATCAAGATGGGGGACGCCGTAGGCATGTTTGCAGGTGGATCTGAAGCGACCATTGTAGAGCTAGCCATTGGCGGCTTTGCTGCGATGCGTGCGATGAGCACTCGGAATGATGATCCCAAACGTTCTTCCCGACCTTTTGATGTGGGGCGGGATGGCTTCGTGATGAGTGAAGGTGCTGGTGTGGTTTTTCTGGAGGAGTTGGAGCACGCCAAAAAACGCGGGGCTAGGATTTATTGTGAGGTGGTGGGGTATGGGAACACGGCTGATGCTAACCACATCACCTCTCCTGCTCCAAACGGAGAAGGGGCAGCACGTTGCATGCGCATGGCACTGAGGTCGGCTGGGCTTAATCCAGATCAAATATCTTATATCAACGCTCACGGGACATCTACGACCGTGGGGGATGTGTGTGAGACCCTCGCGATCAAAACGGTGTTTGGGACACACGCAAACAAGCTAGCGGTCAGCTCAACCAAGGGGGCAACGGGACATATGCTTGGAGCAGCTGGTGCGGTAGAAATGGCGATCTGCGCGAAGGCGATTGTCTCCAGTGCGATTCCTCCCACCCTTAATTTAGATCAACCTGATCCCCAGTGTGATCTCGATTATGTTCCTCACACAGGTCGGGAAATGTCGGTCGAGGCTATCGTGAATAATTCGTTCGGATTCGGAGGGCATAATGCCTGCATTATTGCCCGTAAATTCGTCGGCTGATTTAATTATCCTCGATTGTTGATGTCGAAGCTTTACTAGCCCGTGCACCCACAGTCGCTGCCTTGCGACAGGCCTCTGCTACGGCAGCAAGCTGTTCCATAAAGCGATCTTGCTCCTCGGGGGGAAGGGCGCGTAGGGCTTCTCTCTGGAGTATCACCGCAATTTCCCGTGCTTTGGAATAGGTTTTCTTACCTAGGGGAAGAAGTAGGATTTGGCGGGCCCGTTTATCCTTTGAGTCTGCGCGCCGCTCAACCCAACCGAGACGTTCCATTCGGAGCAAAAGTGCAGCCACCGTATTGGGATCGCTAGACATCAAATCTGCGACCTTGCGTTGGGTTAGGGATGCGACGGAATGTTCCTGTAGGGTGCGAAGGACGGTAAACTGATCTGGGGTAACCCCGAGATGGGCGATCCTTCGTCGAAAGGCTTGGTTCAGCCCATACCAAGCGTGCCGGAGCAGGACAGGGATGCGCCTTCGTTCAGGTGCATCGATGGGGAGCAGTGGGGAGAGTTCGTTTGAGATTAAATTGCGGCCCATGAGTTGATGTTTGCGGGTTGCAAAACTAATACGTGTAAGTATTATTTACTAGATCGGTCGTAGGTCTGTCGATTTCAAATGTCGGTTTGCATCCATTGACTGCAACTGTATGTTTTTGCGGACAGTGCGACGATAAGTTGGTCAAACGATTCACAACATGAAACTTAATTTTCTGCTTACCGCATTCTTGACGGTGGCGGTCTGGGTGGATGCGGCTCCTGTCACGGGTTGGCTCACTTGGCGTGGTCCCCACCAGAATGGCACTTCGGATGAGAAAGGTTTACCCACAAAGATTGACGGGGCACACCCGTTATGGAAGGTATCGTTTCCAGGGCAATCCACTCCTGTTGTTGCAAACGGGAAAATCTATGTCGTGGGTTACTTGGGGGAAGGCCCCGATTTGCAGGAGGGTGTGGGATGTTTCGATGCAGAAACGGGCGTTAAACTTTGGGAACAACGCAACAATGATTTTCTGAGTGATACCATTTACTTGCGTTACGCAACCTCCAGTCCTGCGATCGATCCCGAGACTGGGAATGTTTATGTTCAGGGGACCCAAGGGATTTTATCGGCATACACGGCGGATGGTAAGTTGCTCTGGCAGCACTCGATGATGGAGACTTTTGGGCGCCTGACCTTTCCTAATAGTCGGACGGCATCACCCATTGTGGACGGGGACTTAGTCATCACTCGCGGCATCACCGCCAACTGGGGTGCGCAGGGTGCAGCGGGAGATCGCTTTTATGCTTTCGACAAAATTACTGGCGAGATTGTTTGGGTGTCGAGTCCCGGCGATCGACCACGGGACAATTCGTTTTCATCGCCTTACCTCGGCTTCGCGAATGGTAAACGAGTGTTCTATTCTGCGACCGGAGATGGCTCGATTGTGAGCGTGAACGCGCGCACAGGGGATCCACTTTGGCGCATCCCTTTATTCAAGGCCGGGATTAACGCGACGGTATTGGTTCACAACAACGACAAAGTCATCGCGATTTATGGAACCCCGTATGAGCCGGGTCAGATGGTGGCACTAAAAATACCTCAAATTGCCCTAACAAATGCGGCTGCAGGGCCGGTCATTTTTGAACGGGGACAAACGGAACTTTGGGCGAACGAACTCTCTACCTCCACCAGTTCTCCCATTTTGGTTGGTGACCGAATATTTGTCGTGAGTGAAAAAGGAAACCTCTGTGGAGTTGATGCGAATACGGGAAAAATTCTTTGGAAAGAACAAATTGGAATCGAACAACGCAACGCTTGTTTGGTTTACGCTGACGGCAAACTTTACGTGCCGATTCTGGATGATCCCCAAACGAAAACTGAGGGAGGCGAATCCGGTTCAAAAGGGGCACTGTATGTTTTTAATGTCGCGAACGACGCACATGAAAAGCTTTCGCACACGGCTTTAGACGGTCGATGTTTCGGGACGCCCACGGTTTACAATGGTAAAGTTTACATTCAGACCACTCGTCAGCTTTATGCTTTTGGAAAGAGCGGAGATCAGCTCGGAAAAACACAACCGCCGGCAGTTGAAAAATGGCCGAAGCCGGGTGTTGCAACCCAACTACAGATTATTCCTAGTGAGGTGAATCTTCATCCGGGGAAGAAAGCAAGTTTCCGGATTCGATCCTTGGATGAAAACGGTTTTTTTGTTGCTGATATTCCCGACGTTAAGTCGGTTCTATGGTCTTCCTACATCCCCCCAACGGCTCGCGTTAAATCCACGATGAAAGGTAAATTTAATGCGGCAGGTGAATTAGTGGCGAGTTTGGAAACGACCGCTTCAGCGGGTGCATTCGAAGCTCGGTTGGGGGATTTGGTCGGCCACATTCGCGGTCGGGTGTTGCCCGCGTTGCCGTTCACGCAAGATTTTGAATCGTTTGCGTTGACTGAAACCACCACGAATACCATTGAGGTTCCCACACAGTTTGCCTATCCGCCATTGCCTTGGATCGGGGCTCGTTTCAAATTTGACGTGCGCGACAAGGAAGGAAACAAAACATTACTCAAAACGATTGATAACAAGTTTTTTCAACGTGGAACGGTGTTCATGGGGACTTCCGACATGAAGAACTACACCATCCAAGCCGATGTGTTGAGCGAAGGGAATAAGCGGAAAATGTCCGAGGTGGGAATTATCAATCAGAGGTATATCATTGTGTTGAAAGGCAATGACCAAAAACTGGAGATTAATTCGAATCTCGAACGGTTGCGTGTTCCTGCTACGGAAGACGCTTCGAACTTTAAGTGGAGTCCCAACACATGGTACCGACTGAAAGCGCGAGTGGACATCCTTGCCGATGGCTCGGGAGTGGTTCGAGCGAAAGCATGGAAGCGGGACGAGCCGGAGCCGGCTGCTTGGAGCTTGGAAGTACCGCACAAAACTGCGCACAAAAATGGGTCTCCTGGCCTCTATGGTTTTGCTCCCCAAGATATGAAAGTCGCGATTGATAACGTTATCGTCACTCCGAATTAACCCGTCATTTTGCTATTCGCCGTTTACCTAAATTCACTATGAGGAAATTGAGTATTGCCAAGATTGTTACCGCTGTTCTGGTGACCTGCACCCTCAACGCGGTCGATTGGCCCCAATGGGGTGGAAATGACCCGGGTCGAAATATGTTTTCGCCTGCCAAAGGGCTTCCTGACCGATTCGAACCCGGTAAAATGAAAGCAGGGACTGAGGAGGTTGATTTAGCCACAACCAAGAATGTGAAATGGGTGGCAAAATTAGGATCCCAGAGCTACGGAAACGTCACCATCTCAGGAGGTAAAGTTTTTGTTGGCACTAATAACGATTCTCCTCGTGATAAAAATCATCAGGGAGATCGGAGTATCCTCATGGTGTTTGATGAGAACACAGGGGAATTTCTTTGGCAATTGGTGGTGCCTAAATTGATCTCCGGGAAAGTCAACGATTGGGAAAACCTTGGGTTACTTTCTTCGCCAACCGTCGAAGGAGACCGGGTTTATATCGTGACCAGTCGCTGCGAAGTCATGTGCCTCGATGTCAACGGACTTTCGAACGGCAACGATGGAACTTTCAAAAACGAAAGCCAATATATCGCAGGGCCGGGAAAACCAAAAATCGAACTCGGCGCGAAGGATGCGGATATCATCTGGAGCTATGACATGATGGATGAACTTGGGGTGTATCCTCATAACGCTTCGAACGGGTCGGTGATTATCGTAGGAGATCTCGTTTATACCTGCACCTCGAATGGTCAAGATTGGACACATTCCAACATTCCTTCTCCTCTTTCACCCAGCTTCATAGCACTCAACAAACAAACGGGTGAACTCATGGGTGAAGATGATGCGAAGATCGGGCCGAGGATTTTCCACGGACAATGGAGCTCGCCTTCAACCGCCAAAATCAACGGTAAACAACTACTCTTCTACGGGGGTGGCGACGGAGTGTGTTACGCATTTGATGGGGCTCCTGTGAAGGATGGAGACAGCAGTTTTCTTAAAAAGGTTTGGTGGGCGGATTGCAACCCCCCTGAATACAAAACCAAAGACGGTAAACCGATCAAATATCCAGCGGCTGAAGGCCCCAGTGAGATCAATGCGACGCCCGTATTTTGGAAGAACCGTGTTTATGTTCCTACGGGTCAAGATCCTGAGCACGGCGAGGGCGTGGGAATTCTAACTTGTCTCGATGCAACGAAAACAGGTGACATAACCAAGACTGGAAAGATTTGGACCTATGACAAAATCCACAGGAGCATCTCGTCAGTTTCGATCACTCCTGAGGGGCTTGTTTTTATCTGCGATTTCTCCGGATTCATTCATTGCCTCGATGCTGAAACCGGCAAGGCCTACTGGGTGCATGATATGAAAGCTCACATGTGGGGCTCGACACTCGCTGCTGACAACAAGGTTTATGTTGGCGATGAGGACGGGGATTTTACCGTGCTGGCGGCAACCAAGGAGAAGAAAGTGCTTAGCGAGGTTAACCTCGGCGCACCTATCTACTCTACTCCAGTGATCGCAAACGGGGTGATCTACGTCCAGAGCAACACGCACTTGTATTCATTCTTTGATTCGGCTTTAGCGAAAGCCACAAAAGATAACCCGGCTGCCACCAAACAGTAATCCGTCGAAGAAACATAACCAATCTCCGTTCCCGACATGAGTTCAACTATTAGCACGCAACTCGCCGAAGCTGCGGCTTTATCACAGCAAAAACTGGATGCCCACACCCGCGAGATCGTGGAGTGGCATTTTTCACCAGAAACCGGTTCCCCATTTTGGCTCGAATGGGCGAAAAAGGCTGGGTGGAATCCCGCGACCGAAGTGCGGTCGTTTAATGACATTCTTAAGTTCCCACATTTTCAGGACGAATGGCTTCGCGATCTTCCCAATCATGTTTGGGTGCCTAAAGCATTTCAAGGGCGTCCATTCAACATCTTCGAGACTGGCGGCACGACGGGAATGCCGAAGCAACGGATTGGCTGGGAGGATTACAAGACGGATTACAGTGAGTTTTCCCGGACGCTTTCCGACTACCATTTTCCAAGGAACGACTATTGGTTGATGGTAGGCCCCACGGGGCCACGAAGGCTCCGACTTGCGATAGAACACCTCGCCAATGTGCGCGGGTGTTCTTGCTACTTCATTGATCTCGATCCCCGTTGGGT
>SXQI01000234.1 GCA_005793025.1 Verrucomicrobiales bacterium | reverse complement strand
TTCTAGGTCCGTTTTCGCGAGAGCGAGAGCGTTATTCCATGCGCTTAGAGCTTCCACAGTCCGCAGCGGTTTTATTCCGTAAAATGATTGGGCGTAGTCGCTGGCCAAAACGAAATCGTGCGGAGTAATCGCCATTGCTTGACGGTAGAGTTTGAGGGATTTATCGAAAACCTCAGGTTCAGTAATCTTGTAAAATTCCTGAGCTTCTTTTCGGAAGAGATACACGCAGGTCGCTAGGTTGTGGACGTAGATCACCTCAGCCGGGTTTAACTCGATTGCTTTAGCGTAATAACTGAAGGAATTTGTCACTGGACCTCGGTGGCCGTAATGATTCGCCAGATTGTTCCACGAAGCGGGGTTGATTGGATCTAGTTCTCGAGCTTTTTCCCATGCTTTTACAGCGGGATTCTCCTCGTGAATATCGTAGAGAAAACTTCCATACGCAAGGTGCCCTGGAGCGTAATTCGGATGTTTCTCCAGAAAATTTTTGTAGAGTTGTTGAACTTCCTTAAACCGTTGCTCTGCCCGAAGTTGTAACGAAGCTTGGGAGGCACCTGCTCCCTTGATCTCGAAAGCCTCCGCCTCCTTTACCCAAGTGTTTACCTCGTCATTGGCTCGATCATCCTGAACCATGATCAAGCGCAATTCTCTGTAAACTGGATCATTGGTATTGGTGACGCGAAGTTCCTTAGCGACGGCATTAGCTTCAACAATTGCGGCAATATTACTCAGGATTGTCGGGTCATTTGTAGCCAACAACCAGATTATCAAATGGGGGAAAAACAGGCTCACGCTTGAAAACTATCACCGAGGCCTAATCCTGCAACATCTAGATGGTTAAGCCTACTGTGGTTTCTTGCCAACCTTGCTTGCCACTTCGATGAACATCGGTAGGATTGTGAATATGATGCTCGAAGATCACTTGGGAGATATTATCCGGAAGGCACGGGTTGCTGCAGGTGTTGAAGCAAGTAGGGTCGCAACGGCGGCCGGGCTGACCCTCGATGAACTCGGTGCTTTGGAACAATCCGGTGTGGTTGTAAAGTCGCCCAACTACGCAGAATTTGCTCCGTTGATTGATCTGGTCGCCTCGAAATTGGAGCGAATTGCCAGTGGTTGGTTGCCCGCTCCGATTGATTATTCAGTGTATCGTCATTTGCGTGTTATAACGACAGCAGGGGATGACATGACGGTGAATGCTTACCTCATTTGGGATGATGTCACGCGGGAGGCAGCTTTGTTTGATACAGGGTTCGACATCGGACCCGTTGTCAAGTTGGTCGAGGAGCATGGGTTGTATCTTCGGCACCTCTTTATCACACACTCACACGAGGATCACATTGCTGCAATTACGCCTTTAAGGGATTTGTTTCCTAAGATTAAACTGCACTCAAACATGGCTGCTGTTCCTTCGGAACAGCGGATCCAACTGAACGATGCTGTGATTCTAGGTGGTTTACGCATCTCGAGCCGAGAGACGCCCGGCCACTGCGCTGATGGGGTAACCTATGTTGTGGAAGGTTTTCCTGAGAGCGCTCCGAATGTTGCGATTATCGGGGACTGTATCTTCGCGGGTTCAATGGGCCGCCCCAACCAATCTGTTGCACTGTTAAAGCAAAAAGTACGTGAACAAATTTTCACGCTTCCAAAAACAACTCTTGTCTGTCCCGGTCATGGTCCATTGACCACGATCGACGAACAACTCGAGGTGAACCCATTTTTCTAGGCCTCGAGGTTCAGGGGCGCTTTATGGTTTGAGGGTTAAAAAATTCTCGAGAATTTTTCGACCACTCTCTGTGAGAATACTTTCCGGGTGGAATTGCACCCCCCAAATTGGCAACTCACGGTGACGGATCCCCATAATTTCACCTTCCTCGGTCTCGGCGGTGATCTCAAGGCTTTCAGGCATCGTTTCACGGCTGATGACTAAAGAATGATACCGAGTGGCAGCAAAGGGATTCGGCATGCCAAGAAAAAGGTCGCGACCGTTGTGTCTGATGGGGGATGTCTTGCCATGCATCATGCGGTAGTTAACGACGACATTCGCGCCAAACGTATGGCCGATACATTGGTGGCCGAGGCACACACCGAGCAGGGGAACTTTGGAACCAAACGTGCGAATGATTTCGTTGGAAATCCCTGACTCTCGAGGAGAGCACGGGCCCGGAGAAATCAAAATACGCTCTGGATGTAGGTCATGAATTTGATCCAGCGAGATCTGATCGTTACGGTGGACTTGAAGATCCACATTCATCTCACCCAAATACTGAACCAAATTGTAAGTGAACGAGTCGTAGTTATCGATGACCAACAACATAAAAACTTCCAAACCGGCGGAATCACCATGCCGCCCATAATGGACTGGCGACGGAATTAAGCTAACGAGAGCCGTCGCTTCGGGCTAGTTCAAACCGTTCTAATCTAAACTCCCCACAATTTCATTCAAGAGAGGCTCCGATACCGAATGGCCGAACTCTACAACTCCAACAGAGCGAGCAAGCACGAATTTTATTTTTCCTGAGACTACTTTTTTATCAACATTCATGGCTTCTAATAACCTTTTTTGCTGCTCCTCGGAGAGGTTGATGCGGGTGGGCAATCCGACTCGAGCAAACAAGGTTCGAATCCGATCGACCTCTGATTCTGGAAATCCCAAAATTCGTGCAGAAAGTCGAGCTGCAGCGATTTGCCCAATCGAGATCGCCTCCCCATGAAGCCATTGACCATAGCCTGAAATGGCCTCCAATCCGTGGCCGATTGTATGTCCAAAATTCAGGATGGCCCGCAAGCCAGTCTCGGTCTCGTCCTGAGCAACGATCTCAGCCTTGATTTCACAACAACGTGCTACCACTTCTGTCAGGAAAACCGGATCCCGATCCAAGAGTAGTTTTAAGTTTTGTTCGATTTTTGCAAAAAATGATTGGTCGTAGATGATCCCGTATTTGATCACTTCCGCCAGCCCTGCTTTGAATTCGCGATCGGGTAAGGTAGCGAACACGGATTGATCACATGCTACATATCGAGGTTGGTAAAACGCACCCACGAGGTTTTTTCCAGCCTTGAGATTGACGCCTACTTTGCCCCCGACGGAACTATCGACTTGAGCCAGCAGGGTGGTAGGCACTTGAACCAATGGGATCCCTCGCAGATAGGTAGCGGCCAAAAAACCGGCAAGGTCACCGACAACTCCACCTCCCAACGCAACAATAAAAGATTTTCTCTCCACCCTATGGCCTGCCAAAACCTCATAACACGATTGAACCTCGGATAGATTTTTGGAAATCTCACCTGCCGGAATCACGACTAAAACAGGGTCAAATCCGGCGGATTTCAGACTTTGAAAAGCGACCTCACCATAATGGCTAGAAACGTTGGAATCCGTGATGATGGCGCACTTGTCACCTAGGGCAAGAGCTCTGCATTCAACACCAAGATTTTTAATTAGGTTTGAGCCAATCGCGATCCGGTAGGTGCGAGTGCCTAATTCAACTTGTATTGTTCGCATGGGTTGAATGGATTCGGTAACAGTTCTAATGATGCTTTGGACAGTCTGAAACAACCTAGAGTTTTGTCCAAGGTTGAACGCCTATTGTTCCCTTTAGTTCTTCGAGGTAAACCGAAGTTTGGCAGGATTTATATTGTTCCTTCGCAACTCTAAGCCTTTGCTGAATTCCCAATCGGTTGGCTTCAGAGGCATAGCTGCTCTTTGTGAGAAAATGTTCTAGATAAGTCACATGCTGAGTCCAACGTTCAATATCGACGGCTTGTTTTGCCTTTAGGCGTTCATGATACCATTTTGATGAAGAGAGATATGTTAAAGTGAACATTTCTCGTATCGCAGGGTGGTCGACCCCTTTTCCTTCGAAGTCACCCGTGGCCATAATGGTAAGAAGCGCTCGCAGGGGAGGGCAAGCCAACTCAATCGTGCCATCATCAATATAGGATTGCGCGACGCGTTTCTGAGTCGTGAGTACATTGTCCATGCCTTCTGCGAAAACGTCCATGTCCTGTAATTCAGGGCGCAACATTTCCTCGGTAAAAACAACGTGAGGGTGGTTGAATACTCGACCAAAAAAAGCACGGACGAATTTGCTGGTCATTCTGTAACCTAGGCGGCTCGCCTGAACGATCCTCCCTTGATGGTTAAAGTCGGGGCATTTCTCAAAGTAGCCATTCGAAATAAGGAATTGTGGATCTCGTTCTGCAACAGACATTCGACACCAAACCTCAGGAATCAGCAGGGAGATGTCGTGTTCAACCCGGGCCTTGGGTCCCACGACCCCCGCTGCGGAGATGAAAGCATCCGCCCCTGTAAGGATGTTTGAAACGAGCGCTTGATTCAGATCAACAATCCCTGGAAGTGCGTTGAATGGACCTTTAGTCATTGCACCTTCTGAACCAGCTCCTGTGGTGGAAGGTGATTTTCCGGTCATGCTACAAATAAACTCCATGAAGAGTTCGGGAATCTCCATGTAATGCACGGGGCTGTAAACAGCCAGAGCTTTAATCCCCGCAGCCGGTTCTGGGCCGTTGTTACGTCTTCCCGGAACCACCGCATTAACGGGCGTGTAGGCAGGCGAACTGGCGGGAATGCGTCGTTGTAAGCGGATGGCCATTTCAGCTAAGTAAACATCTCGAGGCGTCAACAAATCGGGACGAGTTTGCAGGTAGCGTGGATTCTTCGAAGGTTTTCCCCCGACGAGTCTTGGATGGGCACTTGAAACAAAAAAAGTGGGCCGACCTCCTTTCGCAGCCTC
>SXQI01000233.1 GCA_005793025.1 Verrucomicrobiales bacterium | reverse complement strand
TCTTTATTAATCACTGTGGCACGTGCTCAAACCACCGATCCAAAGCTGCCTCCCGCCGACGCTACGATTCCCACTCCGAGCCTAGCTCCCGCGCTCAGCGAGCCATCGATTCCCCCGCCAGTGCTGACAATTCCACCGTCTAAAGCCCCAGAAAAAATCGCCAAACCCAAGCCTAAAAAGCCGGCGAACGTTTTTGCTGGGAAACTGATGGAGATCAATAAGACCAACCTTACGTTGACTGTCGAAAATAAGGCCAAAAAATCAACGGTGTATGCGATTACTTCGAACACTCGCATGTCTCGCGGTGGCAAACCTTCGACATTTAGCGATGCCTTGCTAGGTGATGCGGTTCGGGGGGTGTTTGCCAAAGGGAAGGAAGGGAAACTCACCGTTATCTCCCTCGATTATGGACCCTCTGTTGCTAAGCCTTCTCAGGATCTCTCAGCTCCCAAGGAAGTGCCGCCAGCTCCAAAAGCAAAAGTAATCCAAATCACTCCGCTCCCTCCATTGGATCCTAACCCACCACTCCCGGTAAAATGAAACGTGGTAATCCATCAATGGATGACAGCTTTTTTACCGAACCCGGTTGCCCCGAATGATGATAGGCCGTTTGTTTATCTGAACGCCTCGATTTCGGCTGATGGAAAACTGGCCCCCGCGAATCGGGTGTTTGAACCTTTCACGAATAGTCACGATGAGAGGTTTTTGCATTTACTGAGGACTCGAGCGGATGCCGTGATGGCAGGGCATCGAACCGTGGCAACAGGGGATGTGAAGATGGATGCAGGAGGAAAACGGTTTGAGTCAATTCGCTTGCGAGAAGGAAGAGCCCGACAAAACCTCCGAATCCTCGTCTCGGCCACAGGCAGTGTTTCGCCAAGTTTACCGATCTTCAGCACAAAATCCTCCCCCGTGATATTGCTCACAACGAGTGAAGGATTCAAAGCAACCAAGGTCAGTCTGAAAGAAGTCGCCCACGTGGTTGCTTGTGGAGAACAAACTATCGATTGGAAAATGGCGTTATCACAACTCTACAAACAGTGGGGTGTTCGTTCGCTCTTGTGTGAAGGAGGGGGTGATTTGAACGGAACCTTGATTCAGGCGGGCGTTGTGGATGAAGTGTATGCCACAATAGCACCGTTTATTTTTGGGGGACGAAATGCCCCTACCCTCGCCGATTCGAGTGGGTTCCAACACTTAGCTCACGGCAAATCATTGGTCCTGAAACACAGGTTCCGAAGAGGCACCAACCTCTTTTTTTGTTTTAAGGTTTTGAACGGCTGACCGGCCTGTAATCACGAGATTCGAAGCCACAAGGTTTTCAAGTAACCCGGTTGTTCCCGATTCATCGGAAAATCGATCGGTTGAGGGGCGTAGTGCCGTTTTAGAATCTTTCGGCGAACCGACGCGACACTCTGTTCCACCAACGTCACAAACGCCTCAGGTTTGAGCGTGGCTGCGTTCGTTGATGCGAGCAGAATTCCAGATGGTCCCAGTAGAGGTAATGCAGCTTGAACTAGTTTTGCGTAATCCTGATCCGCTTTCCAGATTCCACCCTCTTTGGATTGGGAAAATGTCGGTGGATCGAGAATGATCACCTCAAATTTCCGCGCTTTTTTCTCGAATCTTCGCAACCAATCGAATGCATCGCCGAAGACGAATTCATGTTTCGACGGATCGATTCCGTTCAACACAAAGTTCCGACGCCCCCAATCCAGATACTTCTTCGAGAGATCTAGACTGGTAACTACAGCTCCAGCGAGCGCAGCGCAAACGGAGAATCCACAGGTGTATGCGAAGGTGTTCAACACCTGACAACCTGCTAAACCTTGAGTTCGGATGGGGAACTCAGCTGCGATGTGGTTCCGAAGAAAACGTCGGCGATTCTCTCGCTGATCGAGAAAAATGCCCACCGAATAGCCCTCGTCAAAACTTACTTCGAACTTCACGTTTTCCTCGGAGATATTGAACGGACCCGTCAGGTTAGTCGACTCCGCCTCCCTGCGGAAAATCAGCGATGGCGAAGCTTCTGTGTTCGACTGAGTGCGTAACGATTTGAGTAAACGCTTGTGATAGGCACCTTTGAGATTCCATTTCTCAACCAATTTCCTCAGTTCTTCGATCTGAGAACGGGTCAGATCTCGCTCGGATTGCGATAACAACCAATCCCCCCATCGTTCGACAAACCAGCCCGGACGCCGATCCGGAACGCCATGCCAGACTCGCCATGCGTTAGTTGCTTCGGGATCAATAACCGCAGCCCGCAAAATGTCGGAGGTATCCGCACTAAAATCGACAGGCGCGTGAAACTCCATTAATTGTCGAGACGCAGGATGCTGGAACCTCAACCGTTCGGCGTGCAAACAAACCCGACGGAATGTGGTCCCTCCATAGATGACGTCTCCAAGTAATGGGCATCCGCGTGACGCAGCGTGGACCCTGATTTGATGCGTTCTGCCCGTGAGTGGGCGAGCCCTGATCAACCAACCCAGACTCGTTTTTCCTGCAGGGGTAAACCAAGTCTCGGCTTCCGTGTCTGCTGATTCAATGGGGCCCGTGACATATTTATCCCCTACTCGGCTGATCCCCGTGTGAACGCGTCCAGCCAAGGTGGTAGGGGCACGATCCGTGAGCAAGACGTATTCTTTCTCAACTTTTCTCGATTCGAATTGTTGTGTAAGGGATTTGTTCGCGAGCGTGGATTTACTAAAAAGAATAATTCCGGAGGTCTCCTTGTCGAGACGTTGTATGGTGGCGAGATGTGCCCATGCTGGCAGCCGATGACGCAGCCATTCGTATATTCCCTCACCGGCAAAAGGGGATGGGGCGTGAGTATTTAGACCCGCTGGTTTGTTGACGACCAGCAGGTGGTCGTCTTCATACAACACACATTGCGGTTGTTGATTCACCAGAATTGCCATGCTCCTTTAACCACGATCCAGACAGCCAGCAAAGCATTCGTGATGGCATGAGCTACCATTGCCTCGCCTAATCGTCCCGAACGACATACCAACGCTTGAAAGAAAACCCCGCATAGAACACCCGCTAGCCACTGTGTATGCGCAAACCCGAAGACACATGCAGTCACCAAAAACGGCATCCACTTAACCCCTCTCAACGAAACATTGAGGAAATCTTTCTCTAGGATCGCTCGATAGAGGAATGAACGGTAGAACGCTTCCTCCAATGGCGGAACGATTAAGGTGGAACCTAATAATCGAACCGCAAAAAAGAACCAAGCAAGGGCAGCACTTTCGGTGAATGTGGTGAATGGATTCCATGAGGGACCTGCAACACTTCCAAGTTTCGGATAATATGGATCTAGAAAAACCCATAGAGAGCAGACTAAAACGCCAACTCCGATTGCTCGTGGTGTCAGCTCCCACCGCATCTCAGGGACCGACTTCCATGTAATCCACAACATCCACACACCCACAATGCACTTAAGCAAGTAAACCCAGAATTGCCCTATGGCACCCACCTGTCCCTGTAACACAGTTAGAGCTAGGAAAACTAAAAACGGAATGACCCTGACTAAAAGTGGAGAGGTTTTGAGTCGTTCAATCATGATTCAATTCTGAGGGAAGCATTCATCTCTGGATTGTTCTTGCAGGTCCAAGTCTTATTTTTTCCTCCAGTAAAACATCCGCTCCAGCCCAGTCCGGTTTGGATAGGAGCGTGGGATCCAATCTCTGAGCAATTCGAAATCGTTGGCAAATCGTTCACAAACTTCTTCTCGAGTGGTGCCAAAGGGTGGCCCGTCCTCGTCTGGGATCAGATAATGGACCGCCAAGAAATTTCCACCTCGGCGCACACAGCGCGCGGCAGCCTTTACGTAGGCCCCTCTTAACTCAGGTTGAATAGCACAAAACAACGTGTGCTCAAAAAGCCAGTCGTAGCCTTGATGTTCTACATCGTTTAAGAAATCTCCCTGACGAAAATTGAGGGTTGCCTCAACGGTTACTAGGGCTTGTGCACGTGAAATTGCCGTGGGAGAAATGTCCAACCCAAGGGTCACGAAACCAGCATTCGCCCAAGCCCGCGCATCGTGCCCCATGCCACAACCGGGGACGAGAACTTGACCCGTGCTATCCAATGACTCTTCTCGTAAAAAATCTACGAGCCCGGGCGATGCTTCCCCCTTGTCCCAATGGGTTTCGTTTTTTTGGTACAACGACTCCCAGTCTGTTCCAGTCGATGTGTTCATGAAGCAATCGGTCGCAGTAACTCAGGAGACGGACCTAGGCGAGCAGTTCTTTGAGTCGAGTTTTTGCTGCTGTTAGGATTGGATTCCCGTGGGAGCATAACAATACGTCGAAATTGAATGCCAACAAACGGCATAGGCTATTCCGAAGCATTCCATCGTCATTACAATACTTCGCCGGGAGAATCTCAAGTCCACGGTTCGGAAGATTCACGAGCGCATCGCCAACGATCAGGAGTTTTTTATCTGAATCGAACAACGCAATCTCGCCGGCGGGTCCACCCTCCAATGGAATAATGGTGAGCCCAAATAATTGCGATGGTTGGCGTTCTATGACTACAAGGCCATGCTCTCGAGTCAAACTGCTGGGGAAGGCGTAAATGCTCTTGCGATCAACCCACTGTGTTGCCGACCTGAGGTGGTTTGCATTCGTGAGGATGACTGCCTGAGGTGCAACGATTGGTTCGAACTTTATCCTTTGCTCCTCATCAAGCGGGATTGGATCAACAATGACGACTCCCTCAGAAGTGTTCACCGCATGGGAGGTGAGTTCCACTTTGTGATGGGATGAGTAAGCTGACCATTGCCAAACACCGGGAAAAAGTTGAGTAATCTCCCTAGCGGTTGGCAATAAATCACGCATCGGATTTGGTTCCTCGCATCAATCCAGCGAGACTGAATGACCATTATCCTTTGGAGAAAGGCCAAGCAGGAATGGCACGGCACGCTCAGCCCATCGCGCTGGGGAAGGGTAACTCATGGCGGAAGCTCCGAAACAACTCCGGAGCATGTCTGTATCCACAATCCCCGGGTTAAAAGGGATTGCTGCCATTCCGACGGGGAGTTCTTGGGCCAAGGCCAGCGTGAGACCTTCGATCGCGAACTTCGTAGCACAATACGGTGCAACCTGAGGCGCGGAAGAGCGCCCCCATCCTGAAGAAAAGTTAATCACTACACCCTTTTTCCTTTTTACCATCGCGGGAAGGAAATGATGCAAAACGGAATGCACTCCCTTGATGTTTATATCCATGATCCGGCCAAACTCTTCCACAGGCACCTCCCAGAGGGGCGCGTTTTTACCAATGATTCCAGCGTTGTTGATGAGTAGATCAGGGGTTCCAAAATTAGCCAGAACCTCCTTTGCCCAAACTTCTACAGCGGAACTATCGGAAACATCAACGGAACTGAAATGGTGGCGATCGCCATAAGTTTCACGCAACTCGTTGATCTGAGAAATATCCCGACCACAACCTGCGACTTTTGCACCTGATTTTATAAATCCCTGAAGCAACGCACGCCCAAGGCCCCGGGTTGCACCGGTTAAAACAATCAATTTAGGAGACTTTGCCATACCGAATTCAATAATACCCAACTACACCCTGCTGCCAGAGGTGGAATCACGACCGCATCTCAATCGATCGGCACAAGAGTAAACCGTTCCTCGTGCGACCTTGATGCAGATTAGAAGGATCATTTCCGCGCAGCTATTGCGGTAGATCCCGTCAAACCTCTCGATCTCCAATTGTTTATTCCAACCCACACCAAAACCTATAAAGCGAAGCGACTGAATCTAAAGGAAAAAATTATCCGCTTTATTCTGTGACTACTTGACAAAAGGGTTTCGTTGCAAAAACTTTGCCTACTTATGAACGCAACAATTGCAGAACGATTTTCCAACGTGACAGTCCTGACGAAAGCCAACGTCTATTTTGATGGGAAGGTTGTGAGTCACACGCTCCTTTTCCCAGATGAATCGAAGAAAACTCTGGGGTTAATTTACGTAGGTAAGTTCCATTTTGGAACCAAGGCGGCTGAACGAATGGAAATCGTTTCTGGTAATTGCATCGTCAAATTTGACGGTTCCGCTCAACTCCATTCTTTTCAACAAGGCGAGGCTTTTGAAGTGCCGGCAGATTCAGGCTTCGACATCGAGGTGACACAAGGAATCTGTGAATACATTTGTTCATTCCTCACTTGAGGAGGTGGACCCGTTTTCTATGCATTTTAAGCGACCCACCACCATCTGGAACCTCGAGTTTTCAACCGACCACCGTTCCAGTTGAAAACTTCGAACCTTCGGCTACAGGAAAACCCGCAAGGAATTGTTTCGCCGGTAAACGACGTCCCCCTTCGCGTTGTATTTCCAACAACCGGAGTGCGCCTTTACCACAGGCGACAACCAAGTTTTCTCGATCACTCTTGAATAGTGTTCCGGGGAGTCCTTCCCCTTGGACGATTTCAGCGCGCCAAATCTTAATCAATTGCCGGCTCGAAGAACTTTCCAAAAATGCGAATGTCCCCGGCCAAGGCGTTAAAGCTTTAATCCGGTTGCAAACCTCGATTGCCGGTAACAAAAAATCAAGAGAACCATCCTCTTTCGTTATTTTTCGAGCGTGGGTCGCACCTTCAGGTTGGACCGATGGGAGCAAAAGTCCCGCGTTCCAATCCGAAAGATTGCGTAACAAAAGCTCCGCACCCAGTCGAGCAAGGCGATCATGAACGCTCTGAGCATCGTCATCTGGTGCGATCGGAGTCCTAACCATCCCAACGATCGGACCCGTGTCCATCCCTGCCTCCATTTGCATGAGCGTGACACCCGTTTCTGCATCTCCATTGAGGATCGCCCATTGAATCGGTGCTGCCCCTCGGTATTTAGGCAACAGCGAGGTATGAAGGTTGATACAATGCCGACGAGGCAGGTCGAGAAGCACTTGAGGAAAAATTTGCCCGTATGCAAATACAACGATGACATCCGGAGCAAGCGCACGGACCTGTTCTAAAAAATCCGGCTGACGAACCTTGATCGGTTGCCAAACAGGGATCTGATGTTGGAGCGCGAAATTTTTGGCGGCCGAGGGTTCTGGTTTTAGATTACGACCTTTAGGTTTATCCGGCTGAGTCACAACCCCTAGTAGGTCAACAAAAGTGGAATTCAACAACGCTTGTAATGTTGGCAACGTGATCTCCGGGGTGCCAAAAAAAAGTGTCCGGATACGAGCCATGTTAAGGCCTTAAATCCGAGCGAGAATATCGAGAATATTCCGCAGGACGAACATTGGACTTTGGGTTGAATCTACCGTGTGAACCAACGATGCACCGTAGTGATCGAGAACCGGTTTGGTTTCACTTTCGTATATTTCCAAACGCTTCCGAATGACATCTAGATTCGCATCATCAAGCCGGTTCTCACGCAACGCACGCCGCTGTAATCGCTCAATCATCTTGTTAAGATCAGGGCATGTAAGATTGATCAGTGCTTTCACATCAAGGGTCTCAGCAAGAATGACTGCTTGACGAGGGTTACGCGGGATCCCGTCCAAAACCAACGTGTCGCGTTCCTTCGCAAACCGACCACTTTGCTCAGCATAGCGAATATTATCACGCCACAACCGAATCGTGAGTTCATCCGGAACTAGCTCTCCACGGCTGGAATACTCAATAAAAATGCGACCCAACTCGTGATCGATGGTGAGATTACGGAACATATCCCCGCAAGCACAGTGGTAGAAATTGGGAATAGTTCCCAAGATTTTCCCTTGGGTCCCTTTACCGGACCCCGGTGCACCGAACAGCAAAACAGAACGGTAGCGTGTCTCCATGATGCCTCCTTATTTCGCGTCTTTGTGCCGAACGGTGAGCTCAATGATGGAATCAAATTGGACACCAACTTCGGTAGAACCTTGCAGCATTTGTAAATGGATTTCAGTTGCAGTAATGCGACTGATGCGTCGAGCAACGTAGTCTGCTTTTGGGGTGCGAAACACCAGCACTTTATCGCGATCCCCATCGGTGGGAACCATTCGGAAAAACCCTGACAACTTTGTCTCAAAGAACCGACGGTCGAACGTGGTCTCTCCACGTTTGAAAACTTGAGGACCTTGATCGACATGAACCGCCTTGCCATGTCCAACTACACCCAACGCTCCCGGAGCAGGTTTCTTTTCCTCAGCCGTACTGGACACAGCGGAAGCAGATGAACCACTCCCTTCTGAGGAATCCCCACCCGAAGAATCATCTGGAACCAATAGATACAAGATCGGCCCGAGGACCGGGAAAAGCATCGAAACTCCCAACACAATGGGAATCGGCCGTGATCGAAACTTAGCAATCTCCACCGCCGCGTATAAATTCGCCAAATAAAG
>SXQI01000232.1 GCA_005793025.1 Verrucomicrobiales bacterium | reverse complement strand
CTCAAGGAAGCTGGATTAGAGTGCTACAACCACAATCTGGAGAGTTCGAAACGTTTCTATCCTGAGGTTTGCACCAGTCACACTTACGAAGATCGGGTAAACACCATCCGGCACCTCAAAACTGCTGGGATCAAGATTTGTTCCGGTGGGATATTGGGCATGGGTGAAACACGAGAGGATCGATGTGACCTCGCATTTGCGCTTCGCGAGGTTGGAGCCAATATCGTTCCCATCAATATCCTGAATCCGGTGGACGGCACGCCGATGGCAAAAACTGCCGAGGGGATCGCCCCAATGGAAGTTCTTAAGTCGATCGCGTGTTTTCGTTTCATTTTGCCCAAGCAAGAAATAATGATCGCTGGCGGACGCAGCATCAATCTGCGTGATCTTCAGGGAATGATTTTTATGGCCGGTGCAAGTGCGATGATGGTTGGGAATTACCTCACAACCTTGAACCAGTCCGTGGAAAAAGATTTACAAATGTTGCGAGACCTTGGCCTTGATCCAAATTGGGAAAAGCACGGGTTTAGTGATCAGGAAGCTCCAAAGGCCGTTGACGCAATGGCGACGGCCTGATGAAACAGCGGCTAGGACGCAATCAAGGCGGGTATAGAGGTGAGCGGATCGAGATTCACGAGGTGTTGAAGGAGATTCATGAGTTAGCTCATCAATCCGGTTGGGAGATGCAAAAAGTCTGCGGACATCACGACTTGATCATCAATGCTTACGTCCGATCGAGTTGCACGAATCCTCTAAACGTATACTTCTCGTCTGGAATCCACGGCGATGAACCTGCGGGCCCGCTCGCTCTGTTGGAAATGTTTCGTCAGCAACTTTGGCCGATGGATAAAAATTTGTGGATAGTGCCTTGTTTGAATCCTGTGGGTTGCATTCTTGGGACTCGGCAGAACGGACAAGGGATAGATTTAAATCGAGACTACCGCCAACTGCTTGCTAGGGAGACTGTGTCGCATATTCAATGGTTGAAGGACTGTCCACGATTCCATTATTCCGCCTTACTGCACGAAGATTGGGAGGCCAACGGTTTTTACCTCTACGAGTTGAACGCGGTCGATGAGTGTTCCGTTTCCAAAGCGATCATCCAATCCGTGGGGCAGGTATGCCCGATTCAAGAGGATGGGCAGGTGGATGATTGGCATAGCTCCGCAGGAATCATCCGACCATCGATTGTTCCGCAACAACGTCTCGACTGGCCAGAAGCTCTTTTCTTACTTCAAGAGAAAACTCATCGTAATTATACACTCGAAGCACCTTCTGATTTTGAACTCTCGTTGCGGATAGCGTCGCACCTTGCTGCGGTGCGCACATTGCTTCTCAACTCGCCTTGCTAGTTCCTTCTTGTAACATTGAGGAATGAGTTTGCTGCCATTCAGTCATTTGCCTGCCCATAATCCTCGACGGTTTGTTCCTCTCTCGGCTGATCTCGGGAACTGGGAATCAATCGAGCCACTGTTCGATGCTCTGGAGCGCAGCATCGCTGGGGTCACCACTCCGGAGGGGTTGGAGCATTGGCTTTTGGATTGGGGTGAACTGAGTGCAGCGGTTGATGAGGAGTCTTCGAAACGCTACATAGCGATGACTTGCCACACCGACAGCCCGGAGGCTGAGCGGGCGTATCTCGATTTGGTAGAAAAAGTTGATCCTCGTTGTAAACCAAGGCAATTCGTATTGGAGCAGCTTTACTTAAAACATCCATCAAGGCCCGGATTGAACCCGGATCGTTTCGAAGTTTTCAACCGTGGGGTGGAAAGCCGTGTCGAACTTTTCAGGGAGGAAAATGTCGCTCTGGAAACTGAAGAAGCCAAACTAGGCCAGCAGTATCAAAAACTGAGTGGATCACTCACCGTCCTTTTTCGCGGGGAGGAAAAGACGCTGACGCAAATGGGCCGGTTCCTTGAGGAAACCGATCGCGATTTGCGTCAAGAGGCATGGAGTCTGGTTGCAAACAGGCGGCTCGAAATGAAAGATCAATTCGAGGACATATTTGATGAGCTTGTTAGGTTGAGGCACAGCATGGCCCGCAATGCTGGTTTCGATAATTATCGGGATTACGCTTTCAAATTTCGTGGTCGATTTGATTACAACCCCGAGGATTGTTTTCGGTTTCACAAGGCCATCGAATTAGAAGTTGTTCCGTTACTGAACCAACTCCAGAACCAGCGAAATCGCCAACTGAAACTGGAAACGTTGCGGCCTTGGGATCTCGCGGTGGATCCTCTTAATCTTCCGCCGCTCCGACCATTCGAGGCGGTGGAAACCCTAGTAGAACGAACTCAGAACATATTCGATCAGATCGACCCGATCACTTCCAATGGGTTCAAGACGTTGCAGGAATTATCATTGCTCGACCTTGCAAATCGTAAAGGAAAAGCCCCAGGAGGTTATCAATGCACATTGTCGGAATCCCGATGGCCATTTATTTTCATGAATGCCGTCGGTGTGCAGCGTGACGTGGAGACGATGTTGCACGAGGCTGGACATGCGTTCCATGCGTTGGCGACACGAGATGAAGATTTGTATGCCTATCGAAGTGCTCCAATCGAGTTTTGTGAAGTGGCATCGATGACAATGGAGTTGCTAGGGAATGAGAAGATCGAATCCTTCTACTCCGCGCCTGAAGCTCGGAGGGCCAGACGCGATCACCTCGAAGGGGTGGTGGAAGTGTTTCCATGGATTGCCACTGTGGATGCTTTCCAGCATTGGATATACACGCATCCGGGGCATACCCGCTCCGAACGAGCCGCCGCATGGGGTGAGTTAATGAGCCGTTTTGGGGGAGTGGTTGACTGGAGTGGTTTGGACGCTGCGAGATCCCATTCGTGGCACCGACAATTGCATATTTTTCTTCATCCGTTTTATTACATCGAATATGGAATCGCACAGTTGGGAGCCCTTCAAATTTGGGATAATTTCAAGAGAAACCCTGTTATTGCACTGCAGCAATACCACGAGGGGCTACGCATGGGAGGGGCACGTCCGTTGCCTGAACTATTTCAGATTGCCGGATGTCGGTGGGATTTCTCTGCCGGCGCCGTTCGGCCTTTGATACAATTGCTCCGTCAGGAATTGGAATCATTACAATAAACTTCTTTTATTTGGTCCGAATGAAACCCATTTTAGCTTTTCCTTCGTTTTCGCTGTTCCTCGTTTTGAGCTGCCTCGGAGTCTTTGCTGAGGAACCATTTTCGTTCAATAAGACCCCGGGCAAACTCCCCAAAACGGTTGTGCCCCACCATTATGAGCTCTCGCTGAAACCTAAAATCGAATCGTCGTCCTTCACAGGTTCCGAGGTGATCGAGGTGGAGGTTTTGGAATCAGTCTCAGAAATAGTTCTGAATGCTCATAATCTTACGATCGCAACGGCACATTCGCGATCGGCGGATGGCGGCGGCATCCCAACCACACCAGTCCCCACCTCGGCTCACTGGAAGGATTTGGCCATTTCATTGGATGTCACGAACCAATGTGTGAACCTACGTTCATCCACCGCGTTTGCTCCCGGACGCCATTTAATCAGGCTCGATTTTTCCGGCAAAATCTCACAGAGCCCCGTCGGAATGTTTCTTATTAAATACAAGTCACCAAGTGGGCCGAAAGAGATGATCGCGACGCAGTTCGAAGCCACCGATGCGCGGCAGGTATTTCCTTGCTTCGATGAACCTGCTTTCAGAGCTTCCTTTAGCCTCACAGTAGAAGTGCCATTAGGTGTCACGCCGGTATCGAACATGCCGGTGTCACAGTCCGTAGTCTCCACGGAGACTTCGAAAAAAGTGAGTTTCTTAAAGACACCCTCGATGCCTACTTACTTGTTGGTTCTAGTCGTCGGTGAATTGGATCATATCGAAGGAAGGGTAGGGGGGATCGAAACCCGAGTTTGGTTCACCGAAGGAAAGCGGAATAAAGCACTTTATGCGTTGAAGAATTCTGAAAGATTGTTGACCTATTTTCAGAAGTATTTTGATGTGCCATTTCCCCTTCCTAAACTAGATCACATTGCATTGCCCGGTGGGTTCGGCGGGGCCATGGAGCACTGGGGCGCGATTACCTACAACGAATCCACAGTCCTTTTCGACCCTGCCCAGAACTCTCAGGACACCAAGGAACGATCCTTTGCCATCATGGCTCATGAAATGGCGCATCAATGGTTTGGAAACCTTGTGACGATGGCGTGGTGGGATAATCTTTGGCTGAATGAAGGTTTCGCTTCGTGGATGGGGACAAAAGCCACGGATAATCTAAATCCAAGTTGGAATCACTGGCTCCGGGTGGACACAGGCAAGATTGGACTCATGGCTCTCGACGCCCAGAAGAGCACCCACCCGATTCAACGGCCTGTGAAGAGTGAGTCTCAGATCGGAGATTCGTTCGATGGTATTACTTACCAGAAGGGAATGTTTTTCATCAGAATGTTGGAGGATTATCTCGGCGAAGAAAAGTTCCAACAGGGATTGAGGCAATACATGAAACGCCACGCCTTTGGGAATACGACAACCGCCGATCTCTGGGCGGAAATGGCCGAAGCGTCTCAGCAAGACGTGGCTCGGTTCGCAGCGGGCTGGACTGAGCAACCCGGACTTCCAGTCATACTTGCCAGCACCACTCAAGTCGGCCGCGAAAAGTCGGTTGTGCTCCGACAGGAACGGTTCACTTTGCTTGATCCCAACGCTCAGCCTTTGAAGTGGAAAGTCCCTGTCACGATTGCTACCCCCGGAAGCAAAGGATCGCTTGCAAGAACTCTATTAGAGGAAACGCCTGTGAGTCTCAAACTGGGTGCTGGAAACCAACCGATCAAACTGAACGCCGGGAGCCGAGGCTATTATCGCACCGCGTATGACGCGCCGATGTTCAAACAGCTCAGTTGCTCGTGGCACAAGTTTTCACCTTCGGATCAGGTTAACTTCTTGAGCGATGCTTTCGCGATGGTGGAAACAGAGCGTCTATCTGCCTCCGAATACCTCGACCTGATTCCAGCAATGGGGAAGGGGACAAGCCTCCCAGTTTGGGAACAAGGGTTGGCGGGTCTCGGATTGATCGATTCTTTATTGGAAGGGAACGTGATGCAGCGAGGTTATCGTAGTCGCGTCATCGCATTGCTTCAACCAGTTGTTGCTGAGATTGGATTTCAATCCAGAGCGGGAGATTCCCCACAACTGGGGTTGTTGCGCGCTCGTCTGATGGGGCTCTTGGGAGGCTTGGGTTCTCAGGCAATCATTGATGAAGCGCGTAAGAGATTTACTTTTTATGTCAAGGATCCATCGAGTTTGACGGGGGCTCTCAGACCAACATTACTCCGGATCGTCGGGCAATATGCCTCCAAGGAGGACTATGCCGAATTGCTCCGCCTTGCACGTGCCGCGACGTTGGAAGAAGAATCTGGGATGTTACTCTCAGCAATCGCCAGTGCATCGAATCCGGATCTTGCTAATCAAACTCTTTCGCTTTCACTCGCGGGAGAGTTCTCCCCCGTTCAATCCACCCGTTTGGTAAGTGCGGTCAGCAATACAGGTCGACATGCCTCATTAGCTTGGGATTTTATGAAACAACACCATCGCCAACTGATGGAATTGTTGGGAGGCCCCTTCATGAATGCTTATGCAGGATCCACAGTTGCTGGTTTTAGCGATACTGCCCACGCGACGGAATACGTCGAGTTTATCAAAGCAAACTATCCGCCAGATGCATTGGCAAAAGCCGAAGAAGCCGCCGACCGCATTCGCTACAAAGCACATTTAAAACAATTGATTAGCTCCTCAGTGGAAAGCTGGATTAGTTCATCAAACGCGGATTGATTGAGGCCGTTATTTTTTCCGGTTGGTCTTGGTAGATTTGCGCTTTGTTTTGCTTGCTCCGCCATCAGAACTCTTCGGTGACGGCTTGAGTGCGGACTCGTAGAACTCGATAAACCTACGTGCAGGCATTCGACGGATCGACTCACCGACTACATCGAGCGCAAGATCCTCCAGTTTTCTGAACCGAACGCAGCACTTTCCCATGTCGAGGCGTTTGCCGGTCTTTGCCCATGCTTCACGAAACCATCTCTCACCCTCCTCCAGTCCGTATACGCAACCTAGGTAGATGGACATGTAGTTCTTCTGAGATGCCAGACAGACGAATGGGAGTGGTTGAGTCGGGTCACAATGATAGCCTTGTGGGTAGATCCGGTGTGGAACGTAATAGCCGATCATGCCGTATTGCATTCCTTCCTCAAAAACGGGATCCAAGTTTTTTAGAATCACCGCCCGCACTTGCTCAATGCTGGCACGTCGTTCGTTCGGCAACTCAGAAAGATACTCTGCTACTGAGGTCGCTTTGCTTTGCATAATAAGGTGTGGAAAATGAACTACGGCTTTCAAACGAGAGTTTCAATCGAAAACCGGGCTGGACATTAAATGCTTCTACTCGATTCTTGATCCACAGGCCTCTGTTTCTATACTCGACCGATGCTCGATATTAAGTTGATTCGGGAAAACCCGACACAGGTTCGCGAACGATTGAAGACCCGCCACGGCGGTGATGAGGTAAAGATTGATGAAATCCTTTCCCTCGATGAACAACGCAGAAGTCTTCTGAACGAGGTGGAGCAGCTCAAAGCCTTACGGAACCGAGTTTCCAAGGAGATCGGCGCGCTGATGGGTCAGAAAAAACTGGAGGAGGCAGAATCAAAAAAAGCTGAAACTCGCGAAATTGGAGAAAAGATAATTGGGTTAGACAAGGCAGTTGTTGAGACGGAAAAAGCTCTACACGAGCTAATGGTGCGTCTCCCCAACCTCCCGCACGCCAGCGTCGCACTGGGTCATACAGCCGAGGATAACCCTCTGATCAGGTTGTTCGGGGAACCAGCGAAGTTTAGCTCTCCACCAGCAACCCATATTGAACTTTGTGATCGGCTGAAGTTGGTTGATTTTGCTCGAGGCACCAAGTTGTCAGGAAGCGGTTTCCTGCTCTACACCAACTGGGGTGCTCGGTTAGAACGTGCGTTGATTCAATTCCTGTTAGATCTTCACATCACCGAGCATGGTTATACTGAGGTGGCACCTCCCTACATCGTAGGTCGACACTGCATGGAAGGGGTCGGACAATTTCCAAAATTTGCTGATCAAGCATATGCAGTTCAGGAAGGTCAGGACGGATCCACTCTGGGAACCCTTTACCTTCTACCTACTGCAGAAGCTCCAGTTGCCAATATTCATCGAGAGGAAATCCTTAAGGAAACCCAGCTCCCGATCTCCTATGTGGCTTACAGTCCATGTTTCCGTGCAGAAGCTGGGGCTGCCGGATTAGGCACGCGCGGAATGATCCGTATTCATCAGTTTGATAAAGTCGAACTGATCAAGATTGTGAAACCTGAGGATGGTTACTCGGAGCTAGAAAAACTTGTGGGCCATGCCGAACGAGTTCTCCAACTACTTGGATTGCATTATCGGGTAATTAATTTATGCACGGGTGACATGGGATTCGCGAGTGCAAAAACCTATGACATCGAAGTCTGGGCACCGGGCCAAGGCCAATTCTTAGAAGTTTCCAGTTGCTCGAATTGCGAAGACTTTCAAGCACGGCGGATGAGCCTTCGATACAAGACTGAGGGCGGAGAGAATAAGATGCCGCATATCCTCAACGGCAGTGGGACTGCTTTAGCTCGGCTGTTTGTTGCTCTCATCGAGACGCATCAACAACCCGACGGGAGCGTGCTAATCCCCGAACCCTTGCGCCCTTACCTTCGAACGGACTGCATCCGAGCATAGAGCGTTGTGTCCTCGATGAAGATTCTTCTAGCGAGCAGCGAGATTCATCCGTACTCCAAGAGCGGTGGCTTGGCCGATATGGTGGGTGCGCTTGGCAAAACGCTCGCAAATCTAGGCCATGAGGTGGGAATTGTTACACCGCTCTACATTGGAATACGTGAGCGGTTTCCAGAGATTCAGCCTCTCCGATTCGACATCCGTATCGAACTAGGCACTCATTGGATTGAGGGAAAGGTCTGGTATTTGCAAGGCCCTTCCGGTGAACGCCTTTATTTCATCGAGAACAGCCATTACTTCAACCGTTCAGATTATTACACGGAGCGAGGAAGCGACTATCCAGACAATGATGCGAGATTCATTTTTTTCTCAAAAGCCGTGGTCTTTCTTGCCAAGAATCTTCCATGGCAAGCCGACATCGTTCACTGTCACGATTGGCAAACAGGTCTGGTTCCGCTTTTCATTCGGAACTCCGCTAAACAAGGAGATTGGCAGAACTCGCCATCAACAGTTCTCACAATTCATAACCTTGCATACCAGGGCGTTTTCCCCGCGACATCCTATGCCTTAACGAATTTACCGCAGGATCATTTTCGGTTTGAAGAAGTGGAGTTCTATGGTCAGATGAATTGTTTGAAAGCTGGGATTGTTTTTGCGGACTTGCTCACAACCGTCAGCCCAAGCTACGCGGACGAGATCACGACTCAAGAATTTGGTTGTGCCCTTGATCCCGTCATTCGGATTCGAAAAAACGACCTCCACGGCATCTTGAACGGGGTTGATTATACGGAGTGGAACACAACCCAGAATACTGCTCTGCATTCACCCTATAATTCGGAGAATTTAGAAGGGAAAGTTGCCAACAAACAATTTCTTCAGCAGGAACTTGGACTTCCCATCCGGCCTGAGATTCCACTTTTGGGGAATGTAGGACGGTTGGCCGAACAAAAAGGAATCGTCATATGTTTGGCGGCTCTCGAAACAATTCTGGTCTCTGACATTCAGTTCGTGATCCTCGGTAATGGCCAACCTGAGTTCGAAACGGCCTTTTTAAATCTAGCATCTCGCTTTCCAACAAAGGTGGCGGTTCGAATCGGTTACAATCAAGGGCTCGCGCATCGAATTGAGGCTGGCGCTGATTTCTTTCTGATGCCTTCGAGGTTTGAGCCGTGCGGCCTTAATCAAATGTATAGCCTCCGGTATGGTACCATACCCATCGTGAGAGCTACAGGAGGCCTGAACGATACCATCATCGATTCAAGCGAAGATGAACACCGGGCAAACGGTATCAAGTTCCACGACTATTCAGCCCAAAAAATGACCGAAGCCATTCAAAAGGCCTTAATAATCTACTCAGATTTTCCGCGCCTTTCAAGTTATCGTAAAAACGGTATGGTTGCAGATTTCTCATGGAACCATACCGCTAGTGAATACGTTCGCGCTTATCAAAAGGCCAAAGAATCTGCGCGGACCGCGGAATAAGACGTCGCGTCAGATAAACTCGTTGAAGACCGCCTCAAGGTATTCCTGACGGCCGCTCTCCATATTCGTTACCTCACCAAGTTTCAATGCGTGCTTTTCAAGTTCAGCAAAACCTATTTTGCCGGATTCGATTTTTTGCCCCAACGATCCGTCCCAACTGCGGTAACGGTTTTTGACGAACTCATCAATCCGACCATCCTTACGAATCGCGGCAGCAATTTTTAACCCCCGTGCAAACGTGTCCATCCCCGCGATATGTGCGTGGATCAAGTCTTCCGGTTCAAAACTTTCACGACGCACCTTGGCATCAAAATTGGTTCCACCGGTTGTAAAACCTCCATGCTTTAGAATCGTCAGCATGCATTGGGTTGTAAGATAAATATCAGTCGGGAATTGATCCGTATCCCAACCTAGGAACAGATCTCCCATGTTTGCATCGATACTTCCCAACGCACCAGCGGCACTCGCAACCTCTAATTCATGCTGCATCGTGTGCCCCGCCAGCGTGGCGTGGTTGGTTTCGATATTGAGCTTAAAATGCTCCATCAAATCGTATTCGCGTAAAAAATTCAGGCATGCCGCCGCATCGCTGTCATACTGGTGCTTGGTTGGTTCTTTAGGCTTCGGTTCGATGTAAAAAGATCCCTTAAACCCGATCTTCTTTTTGTAATCCACCGCCAAATGTAGAAATGCCCCGAGATGATCCATCTCGCGCTTCAGATTCGTATTCATCAGGGTGGAATAACCCTCGCGGCCGCCCCAAAAAACATAACCTTCCCCGTTCAATTCCTTAGTGACCTCCATCGCTTTTTTGACTTGAGCGGCAGCGAACGCGAATGAATCAACATTACAACTTGTAGCGGCTCCATGCATGTAGCGAGGATGCACAAAATTCTGCGCGGTTCCCCACAACAGCTTTACCCCAGTTCGCTGCATCTGCTCTTTAAGCAACACAACGATCTGATCGAGGTATTGATTCGATTCACTTAAAGTTTTCGCGTGTGGTGCGAGATCGCGGTCGTGAAAAGCGTAGTAGGGAGCACCGAGTTTATCACAAATCTCAAAGAACGCAGGCACCCGTCGTTTAGCCTGTTCCAGCGATCCTGCTTTGGTTCCTTTCTCCCAAGGACGCACAGCCGTGCCCCAGCCAAACATATCCGCCCCGGCTCCGCACATCGTATGCCAATAGACGACAGAAAAACGGAGGTGATCCTTCATCGTTTTTCCCTCGACTAACTCGGTGGGATTATAGTGTTTGAAGGTAAAAGAGTCGCGAGATTTGGATCCAGCGAATTCGATCTTTGGGATATT
>SXQI01000231.1 GCA_005793025.1 Verrucomicrobiales bacterium | reverse complement strand
CCAAACCGTTTTGAACGGAGTAGACGATCAACCACCGTTTCATAGGCACTGGAGCTCTCATCCGTGAAGAACTCTTCGGCCTCTTTGGGAGTCGGAGGTAGTCCCGTCAGATCGTAGCTCACTCGTCGTAACCAGCGTTCCCTACTTGCCTCTGCCGATGGCTTAATTTTTTGTTGTTCAAGTTGAGCCAGAACAAATCGATCAATGTCATTACGCGGCCATGTTTTATTTTTGTTTGAAGGAGGAGTGATGTGATTCTCGACCGGTTGAAAAGCCCAGTGGGGTTGATATTGAGCCCCCTCAGAGATCCAACGGCGGATGAGCTTTTTCTCGGCTGAAGTCAGGCTTAATTTCGACTCCGCCGGTGGCATCATGTCATCGGGATCTTGGGTGGTGATCCGTTTCCAAACTTCGCTCTGCGATGGTTTTCCCGGTATGATCGGACGAACATGGGATTTGGGCCGCTCGGCCATGGCCTCCTCAGCGACATCCAAGCGATAATCTCCTTTGCGACTATTCTTGTCGGGTCCGTGACACTGGAAGCAGCGGTCAGAAAGAATCGGGCGAATATCGCGATTATAACTGAGCTTCTCAGCAGCCTTTACGGAGTGGAAGCCCGCGCCGAGGATGACATACAGAGCCAACAGCAGAGGGCGGTGGATTGTGAATGGTTTCATGATCACCCGTTAATTCTGACGTCGCCTGAATAACCCAAATTCAGCCCATGGTCACCCAACCAAAACCTCTCCCTACCGGCAGACTCAAGCGTTTTCAACAAACACAGCCGTCCCATAACAAAGCACCTCAGTGATCCCTGGAGCGATCTCCGTTGCATCGTAGCGCAAACCAATCACTGCGTTTGCCCCAAGCTGACTCGCATGATCGAGAACTTGGCGGAACGCATCTTCCCTCGCGCGTTCGCAGAGTGAGGTATAAAGGGAAATATTCCCTCCAAATAGGCTTTGGATACTTGCTCCGATATTTCCAATAATCGAACGCGAGCGGACGATAATTCCTCGAACAACACCCATTGAACGAACCACACGGTAACCGGGGAGTTCAAAAGCCGTGGTTGTAAGTGGGTGAGTTTTATTCTGAGTGCTCATTGATCTTAATTAGGATTAAACCGAGGCAGATGGATGTTGTGTGTTGACTCTATGAGTAAATCCATCCCAAGCAAGCCGCGAACAAATCCCGACACAGAGTGCGATCGATCCCGTGGACCGACGCCTCACATGCGTTCGGTCGTTTCGATCCCTAGGATCTCGAGACCTTTTTTCAAGACACGTCCTGTCAGTTCGCATAAAACGAGTCGAGAGGACCGGTCGGAACCTTCGGCTTTGAGGACAGGGCAATTTTCGTAGAATTGGGAGAACAGCCCAGCGAGCTCGAACAAATAATTACACAAATAATTCGGTCGATACTCGGCTGCCATCGCTTCGATACTGAGTCCAAAACGCAGCAAATGTTTCGCTAAAGCCAGCTCACTCGGCAGTGTCAGTTGGAGTGCCTCAACCGATGCACCTGCTCCCGCCTCCGCAGCTTTGCGGGCCACGCTTCGAATCCGGGTGTATGCGTAGAGCAAATAGACTGCAGTGTTGCCAGTCAGAGCGAGCATCTTGTCCCAGTCGAAGCGATAATCGCTTTGCCGGTTGGGTAGTAAATCCGAGTATTTTACAGCCGCAATCCCCACAACTCTGGCGATTTCAAGCCGTTCCTTTTCTGGCAAATCAGGGTTTTTCTCTGTCACCGTCGCGAGAGCACGTTCCTCGGCTTCGTCCAGCAGCGCGTTCAGCTCGATGTTCTCCCCGGTCCGCGTTTTGAAGGGTGTCCCATCAGGCCCAAGGATCATCCCGAACCAAACATGAGACAGTGATACTTCTGCCACAGGATGCCACCTCCTGAAGATATGGAAGAGCTGCTGAAAGTGAAGTTGCTGGCGGGCATCTGTGACATAGACAATTTCAGCAGGTTGCCAAGTTTTCAGCCGATACTCCAACGTTGCCAGATCGGTCGTTGTGTAATTCGCGCCCCCGTCACTCTTCAGAATAATTGCCGGGTCACTCCATCCGGTCGATTTCTCAAAAAACACCACCGTCGCGCCTTCACTCTCCTGCGCCAACCCGAGGTCCAAGAGATTTTTTGCCACGCCTTTGAGTTGTGAGTTATAGAAACTCTCGCCGAGCACGTGATCAAACTGAATCGCCAACCTTGAGTAAACCTTGCCGAACTCCTGCAACGAAAGATCGATCATCTCTCGCCAGATTTTCAGGTTTTCCGGATCACCTTGTTGCAAATTGACTAGCTCTTGTCGGGCGAGTGTTTTGATCCCATCATCTGCTTCAAACCTTGCGTTAACTTGTTTGTAAAGCCGCCCCATCTCAGCCAGTGGGTTCTGTTCCAGATTCGTCCGGTTGAGATCCTGCTTCCAACCGATCAGTAGTTTTCCGAACTGGGTTCCCCAATCTCCGATGTGGTTATCAGTCACCACGTGATGCCCCAACAATCGCAGGGATCGCACGAGAGCATCTCCTAGGATAGTGGAACGGATATGCCCGACGTGCATCGGCTTAGCCACATTTGGCGAACTAAAATCAACGATGATATTTCGAGGGGCCTTGGTTCGCTCAAAAAAAAGGTGATCTCCGCGACTTGCAGATTTCAGGACCTCTGTAACTGCCTCTGTTTTAGCGCGAAAATTTAAGAAACCAGGACCTGCAATCTCAACGGGTTCGCACCATTCCGACACATCTAAACCGGCAACAACCTCCTCTGCCAATTTGCGAGGGTTTTGCTTTCGTTCCTTGGCGATCGCCATGAGAGCGTTCGACTGGTAGTCACCGAATTTTAAATCGGGGCAGGGGCGCACCAAAACCGTTGCCAGATTGGCTTCGGGCAAGATTTCCCGCACACGGCTCTGCAAGCGGGATTGAATCAGTTTTTCTAACACAAGTTATCGGGAATCACAAATAGGCGCGCCTCAAACGAAGACCGAAAAGATCGGCCTCCAGTTTTCAAGAACCCTAGATACCGGACGGAGTCTTGATGATTTTGAGCATTGCTTCCGCATCCTGCGCTTGTTCGAGACCAGAGCGAAACTCGCGATTGTGCAGCAGTTTTGCAATGGCGGCCAACGTGTGAAGGTGCTTCTGAAATTGGCCTTGGGGGACTAGCAGCATCATAATCAAATGAACGGGTTGATTATCTAGCGAATCGAATCTCACCCCTGTTCGAGATCGCCCAAAAACTCCGGTCACTTCATAGATCAAATCAGTCGAAGCATGGGGGATTCCGACTCCGAAACCGATCCCTGTGCTCATAGAGGTTTCGCGTTTTTTAACAACAGCAGTGATCCCCTCGCGGTGTTCTAGTTTTATCCTCCCCACGGTGACGAGATGGCCTACCATTTCGTCAATCGCTTCCCATCGGTTCCCGGCTTTCAGCTCAGGAATGATCGTTTCTGCATTCAATAGGTCACCGAGATTCATAGGAAAATCCTCAGAACATGCATTTCGCCTGATCGCTCAATTTTTTACAAGCCAGATGTTGGTTAACGCGCTTGGCTACTATTCAATACTCCTGAAATCACCGTGCCGACACAGTGTGTGGTGTATTCAAAAGGATCCCCGTCATAAAGTGCGAGATCCGCATCTTTGCCGGGTGCAATGGATCCTATGCGTTCAGTCAAACCCAGAATTTTCGCTGGGTTAATCGTGATCGAGGCCAGTGCTTCAGCAAATGTTAATCCGTTCGCAGCAGCAGCGGCCGCTTCAAATAGTATAATGCGCGTCTTAGGAACGTAGGATTCAAACCCACTTTGGATGGCAAAAAGGATCCCTTCCTTTTGTAGCTTCGCAGCAGTTTCAAAACTCAAGTTCTCCATCTCTTCCGATGGGCGCGCCATCGTCGGATGTAGGATCACTGGAAATCCACTCGCCTTAATTTCTTTGAGCACCAGCGAGGCATCCGCAACTCCATCAAGAATGATTTTCAATTTGAATTCCGCAGCGAGTCGTAACACAGCCAGAATGTCCTGATGCCGTTGGACTGTGATCATTAAGGGCTGTTTGCCTTCCAAAGCGCGTTGCAATGTCTCGAGATGTAAATCTCGGTTGGGACGTTTCTCAAGATCAGCCTTTTTGATTTTTTCTTGATAATCGCTGGCCTTGAGCAGCTCCGCTCGAAGCATTGCCATCGCCTTGGAAACTGTTCCGGGTGCTTTGTCTTTTCCGCTACTTAAGGCTCCGGGTCCGAATGTGCAGGCGAGGGTAGTGGCTGCGTTTAGGGTGGATAGTTCGAGGGTTGACGGTGAGGTTTTCACCACAAAAGTCTGGCCAGAAATCAAGGCACCCGGACCGTGGCCTGTGTGCATGGTTGTCACGCCTAAGCTCCGGACAAAATCCACAAGTGGATCGAGGGAATTATAACTGTCCACCGCTCGCAATTCCGGTTGCATCGGGCTGGTTTTGTCCAGTTGTTCTTGGTCGTGTTTTTGATTCAACAATCCTGACACCCCCACCGTTGTGTGTGCATCAATCAACCCGGGAACTACCACTTTTGCTGACACCAACTGATAGTTGCTGGGAACTTGGATGCTGGACTTTGTTCCAACGGCCTCGATTTTGCCGCCCTTGATCAAAACAACGGCATCTTTGAGAACCCCACCCGTCATGGTGTGGATCGTCTCCCCATGAATGGCCAACTGGGCCTGAGCTTCACTGGTCACCAAGCCCACGAGCAATCCTGCCGCCAAATAATTCAAAAATGAACTTTTCATCGTGTTTCGCCTCCTTCATTGAAGCAGCAAAGATGTGCGGTGCGTGGATTCCCTGATCCATACCCCCCCGTCGCGATCAACCGATCCGCAGGATCGGATCGATCAAACACTTTCACCCCTTCAATCCAAGTCTCCACCACATCCGTGTAAACGCTGAACGGATCGCCAGACAAGACAACGAAATCCGCATCCTTACCGGGTTCGAGGGTTCCAACCCGTTCCTGCAGATCGAGCATCACAGCTCCGGCCTGTGTTACTGCCTTAAGAGCTCCCGGTCGGCTCATCCCAGATCGCACCCCGAGCGCGGCTGATCTGAGGAAGAGTCTTGAATCGGTCACGTAATCATCGGTGTGAAACCCGACCACTACTCCCGCCCGTTCCAGCACGCCTCCGGTTTTCCAATCCATATCTCTTGCCTCTAGTTTTCCACCCGGGCTATCGATCACGATTACCGAACAAGCCACCTTGGCGGCGGCGATTTCTTGCGCGACTTTGTAGCCTTCACTGACATGTTGAAGAACTAAGCGAAAACCGAATTCCTTCTGCAACCGCAACACGGTCATAATGTCGTCATGCCGGTGGGTGTGATGATGTACAACCCGATCACCATTCAAAACTTCCACCAATGTTTCCAAGCTCAAATCACGGGCTGGCATTTTCTCGGGATCCGCTTTGGCGCGCGCGATTTTGTCTCGATAATCTTGTGCTGCCACAAATTTTTCTCTAACTAAGGCAGCTGCTTTTCCACGTGTTCCTGGGAAGGGTGGCTCACCTTGTGGATTGGTACCATTCGCCATTTTTAAACCGCCAGCCACTCGACCTGATTTAGTTTTAATCATCAGGTCATCAATCGTATTTCCTCGACGAAGTTTTAGATACACAGTCTGGCCTCCGATCAACGTGCCAGAGCCCGGCATGATGTTCACAGTCGTGATACCCCCTGCGCGCGCTCGCTGAATGCTGGCATCGCGGACATTGACTGAATCAAACGCCCGAACATCCGGGTGGATTGGGCTCGATTTGTCCGCCAACGCGACTTGACCGATGTGGGAATGAGTGTCTACCAAACCTGGCATAATGACGCGCCCCGTGAAATCAATGGTGGGAGTTCCAGCTGGAATCGTCGTGCTGGCACGTGATCCAACCGCCTTGATCTGTCCATGCTCCACCAAAAGCACACCATTCTCGATGGGGTCGGCCGCCACAGGGATGATAGTTCCCCCAACAAACGCGGTGAGTTTTTCTTGGGCAATGGTTTGCGTGATCTCCGAGACGAAGACTAACAGTAAGATCAACCAACCGATGCGTCGTGGCGAGGCGTGCGACATGGCCTGAAATTTACATGAACCTTATCGCCTGTTCAACCGTTCCTTGATTCTCATCTGTTTTTCGTGCGTTATACAGGAATGATTGATGCCGCTCGCTCACAATTCCTATGGGCTTTCGTATTGCTCAGTTTTTGGATTCAAACCTGTCTCGGGGCGGATTTCTTTCCGGGTAACCAAGTTAAACGCGTTGTTTTCTTAGGGGACAGCATCACGCACGCGGGTCAGTATGCTGCAACGCTGGAAGTTTTTTACACTGACGATCCAACAAATCCACCCGTCGAGTTTTTCAATTTAGGTTTGCCCAGTGAGACCGTGTCGGGCCTTTCTGAGCCAGGCCATGCAGGAGGCCAATTCCCTCGGCCTGAATTAAATGAGCGATTGGATCGAGTGCTCGCGCTCGCTAAACCCGACTTAGTGTTCGCTGGCTACGGGATGAACGATGGAATTTATTATCCGTTTAGTGAGGAACGTTTTGTTCGGTTTAAGGAAGGAATCCAGCGTTTACGAGAGAAAGTTCTAAAAACTGGAGCGCAGATCATCCACCTGACTCCGAGCACGTTCGATCCACTCCCCATCAAAACAAGGACTCTTCCTGCTGGACTGGACGCCTATCCGCAACCTTACGAGGGCTACAACACGGTTCTCGATCGTTACTCGGAATGGTTGTTGGCTCAGCGGTCATCAAATTGGAATGTGGTGGATACTCACGGCGCGATGAACAAGTTCTTAATCGATCGTCGCAAAACCGATCCAATGTTTACTCTGGCCGGTGATGGTGTTCATCTCAATGATCTCGGCCATTGGCTCATCGCGCGGGAAGTGTTGCAGTATCTCAAAGGGTCGGAAGGAATCAGCAAATCCCAAAACATTGGGGAATATTTAGCAACCGTAACCAACGGTAAGGAAATCTATTCGTTGGTTCAAAAGAAACAGGCAGTTCTGCGAGATTCGATGCTGGCGACCGCTGGGCATAAACGGCCGGGTATGAGTAAAGGTTTACCCTTGGAGGAGGCTCGAAAGCAGGCTTCTGAGATTGGAGATGAGGTGCGAAAGTTAGCCAAACCGTTCCCTGGAAAACGGACTCGATGGAATAATTACGATCGCTACGATTATGAGGTAGATGGCAAACCTGTGTTGGTCGTAGTCCCGATTCAAAGCGCGGTTGGCAAACCGTGGGTATGGCATGGCGAATTCTTCGGTCATAAACCTGCACCCGATATCGCCTTGCTCGCTCGAGGTTTTCATGTGGTTTATATGAGTGTTCCAGACATGCTCGGAAGTCCAGTAGCCGTGCGTCACTGGAATGCGTTTTACGACGATTTGAGACAACTACGGGGGCTAGGAAAAAAAGCCGCTCTTGTGGGTTTGAGTCGAGGGGGGCTTTATTGTTACAATTGGGCTACGGCGAATCCTGATCGTGTCTCCGCTATTTATGCGGACGCGGCGGTATGCGATTTCAAGAGTTGGCCCGGAGGCAAAGGCAAAGCAAAGGGCAGCCCAAGGGATTGGCAATTCGTGCTGCAGGGTTATGGTTTCAAGGACGATGCAGAGGCACTCGCCTACACTAAAAATCCCGTGGATAATTTGGCTCCGTTAGCTGCGGCCCAAGTTCCCTTGCTCCACGTTTATGGAGATGCAGATGAGCTAGTCCCTTTTGAAGAGAATACTGGCAAAGTGGCTGAACGATATCGAAAGCTTGGGGGAAACATCCAAATCATCGCCAAACCGGGAGTTGGCCATCACCCCCATGGCTTGGAGGACTCAACACCGATTGTAGAGTTCATCGAAAAAGCCGCTGCGCGCCCTTGAACTTTCACGAATAACATCCAATTAAATACAACCCAAACTGACCATGCCTAACCAAGTTGTCTGGTTCGATATTCCTGTTCGAAATCTCGATCGGGCTGTTCGCTTTTATTCAGCCGTTCTCGGAGCACAAGTCTCCAAACACGAGTTTCCTGGAGCCACCGTGGGCCTATTGCCGGGTGGTGCAAATGAGGTGAATGGTTGTCTTGTGCCAGTGGATGCGGACGACGAGAATCAACCCTCGCAAAAGGGACCGCTCCTCTATTTCAACTGTGCTGGCAGGTTGGATCAAGCGATCTCGGCGACCCTCAGCAACGGGGGACGAATCCTCCTCGACAAACATTCGATCGGTTCTCATGGGTTCAGAGCCATCATCACCGACTCCGAGGGCAACCGAGTTGCGTTACATTCGCCCTGATTTTTGCCGACGAAGGGTACTGCTTTTGATAGGATCCGGTTTCAGTAAGTATAGTCAGGTTGGTTGTTTGAGCTTTTCTGAAACATGAAAAAACGGAATCAAGTGGTCTCTCGAAGCGGACGATTCGAGAGTGGCCCGGGTGCTGACGTCGCAGCTTTCAGCGAATCAGTCTCTTTCGACTGGCGGTTGTGGCAACAAGACATCACGGGTTCCATGGCTCATGCAGCGATGCTTCACAAAATCGGCATCCTCACACAATCTGAACTTCAAGCGATTGTTAGTGGCCTTGAGCGAATAGGGAGCGAGATCGCCGCCGGTGATTTCGAGTGGAAACCAGAGCTTGAGGACGTTCACATGAACATTGAGGCGACCCTTACCAAACGGGTTCCAGCGGGTGCCAAACTTCATACCGCACGCTCACGTAATGACCAGGTGGCTTTAGATATGCGGATGTGGGTGCGTGACGAAATCGTGCACCTTCTCGGAGAACTGAGAGAGCTACAACGCTCGTTGGTTGGATTGGGTGAGAAGCACCCGGACGTTCTCATCCCCGGCTACACTCATCTGCAACGCGCTCAACCCGTTTTTCTCGCTCATCATTTGCTGGCTTACGTCGAGATGTTGGGACGCGATTCAGACAGGTTTCAGGATGCTTTTGTGCGGGTCAACATCTGTCCACTTGGCAGCGGGGCAATTGCTGGTTCCACGATTCCTCTAGACCGGGAGTTCGTGGCTCAGGAATTGGGGTTTGTCGATGGTCATGGCCGCGCCCAGCTTACCCAGAATTCAATGGATGCCGTGAGCGACCGGGATTATGTCGTCGAATTCTGTGCAGCTGCAGCCCTGCTCGCCGTGCATCTCTCTCGGTTATCCGAGGACCTGATTCTCTGGGCATCTTCCGAATTCCAATTCATCAAGATAGAGGATACCTACACCACGGGCTCCTCCCTGATGCCACAGAAGAAAAACCCGGACATCGCTGAATTGACTCGAGGAAAGAGCGGTCGCGTGATTGGGAACCTTGTATCACTTCTTACTTTGTTGAAGGGGTTACCCATGACCTATAATCGCGATCTGCAAGAGGATAAAGAGCGGTTGTTCGACACGGCGGACACGGTTCGTGCCTGTGTGCGCCTGATGGGTGCGATGTTGCAACACACGCATCCGGTGGAAGAAAACTGTAGAAAAGCTTCGAGCGACCCTGCCTTATTAGCGACCGACTTAGCCGATTATCTCGTGCGTCGCGGGCTCCCATTTCGCAAAGCCCATCATGCAGTCGGAGCGATTGTTGCTCTCGCTGAAAAACAGAACAAAACGCTGAAACAACTCACGATCGACGAATACCAATCCGTCGAAAAACTTTTTAGCGACGATGTGATGGATTGCCTAGAACTTAAAAAGGCGATGGCACAACGCAATTTCACCGGGGCACCTGGACCCCGAGAGGTCAAAAAACAACTAGCCCGGTGGTCGAAGCAACTTAAAGAGTAGGGAACACCTGCGCCTGATCGAGGAGAAGGACCAGAAACCGTGCGTCATCAATTATTGACCAGTCTGTTGCGAGATGTTTCCCGTTCCTTTTATCTAACTCTCCGAGTTCTTCCCGCACCCATCCGCCATCAGATCGGTTTGGCCTACTTGCTCGCACGAGCGACTGATACGATCGCCGACTCTGAGATTGTCCCCGTTGATAATCGTCTCGCCGTTCTATCGTGCTTGCGAGCGCGCATTTTAGGTCAATCAGACCAGCCATTGAGATTTGCTGAGTTTGTTTCACCGAAAGGCGGGTCAGCGGAACTCATACTGCTCGAGAGAATCGAGGAAGTTATCGAGTTTCTAAACCAACAAACTCCCGCAGACATCCGATTGATTCGAGGACTCCTCAAGACGATTACCGGTGGGCAAGAGCTGGATTTACAGAGGTTCGGAACAGCCTCCAAGTCCTGCATTATCGGACTCTCCTCTTGGAGTGAGCTCGATGATTATACCTATCGGGTGGCGGGGTGTGTCGGAGAATTTTGGACCGAATGCTGCCTCAATCACCTCCCCAACGCACCTATCGAAAGAAGAGTGGAGCTCCTCGAAAACGGTGTGCGTTTTGGAAAGGGTTTGCAGCTAACCAATATCCTTCGAGATTTGCCTAAGGATTTACGTATGGGACGGTGCTATTTGCCATCCGAGGAATTATCTCACCACGGCCTCTCGCCGGAAGACCTTCTGGAGCCGGCGAATTTCGGCCGGTTCGCCGATTATTTCGGCACGATGCTTGACCGAGCCGAAGCAGAGCTTCTCGCAGGTTGGGAATATACGGATTCCTTACCACGGAGTTGGGTGCGAGTGCGTTTGGCCTGTGCTTGGCCTGTTTTGATTGGGCTTTCCACTCTTGAAAAACTCCGCCGATCCAATGTGCTCGAAATCGACAAAAGAGTTAAGGTCAGTCGGAACGAGGTGAGGACCATCCTCCTCAAAACTATTTGTCTCTACCCCTTTCCAAGGGCATGGAGTGGATTAGGTGGAACAATGAAATCTCGTTGACGCTCCCTCGAGAGGCTCGGATTGTATCCATGATGACTACGAATCGGATCGGTATTATTGGAGGAAGTGGCCTTTACCATATCGAAGGATTCACCGACCAAAAATGGATCAAGGTCAAAACTCCGTTTGGTTCGCCTTCTGACGAATTTTTGACGGGAAAACTAGCTAACCGAGAAGTGGTCTTCCTCCCACGCCACGCCCGTGGACATCGCATCCTACCCGCTGAACTGAACCATCGAGCGAATATCTATGGAATGAAGAAACTCGGCGTGGAGTGGATCATTAGTGTGAGTGCGGTAGGCTCTCTGCAGACGAAACTCAAGCCCTGCGATCTGGTGTTGCCTGATCAATTCGTGGATCGAACCAAAAAATCATTGGAGCACACATTCTTCGGTCGTGGAATCGTCGCACATGTCGCCTTCGCGGATCCGATCTGTGAGAACTTGCGCCAAATCCTTCTGCGTTCAGCCAAGAATTGTAAAGCACGCGTTCACAACGGGGGCACCTACGTTAATATGGAAGGCCCAGCGTTTAGCACCCGCGCCGAATCCATCACTCATCATCAAGCGGGTTATTCAGTAGTCGGCATGACAAATCTAGGCGAAGCAAAATGTGCTCGCGAAGCTGAAATCTCCTACGCAACTCTGGCGATGGTGACCGATTACGACTGTTGGAAGGCAAATGAGGCCCACGTCACCGTCGAAATGATCATCGCAAACCTGACAAAAAATGCAGCCCTCGCTCAGCGGATCATCATCGATGCGATTCCAAGCATCGCCACAGAGCCCAATTGGCCAGCCCATTCAGCGCTCAAGAACGCGATCATGACCGATAGAAAACATTGGCCACGGAGCACGATCCGAGAACTTGGACTGATCTTGAAAAAATACGGTTAATCGACGCCTATGGATTTGGAAAAACTCACCCTCAGACGGGCGACTCTGGATGATTTGGATTCCTTACGAGGAATCTGGGCTCTAGCCAAACTCAACGTAGAAGACCTAGAGAAACGATTCACCGAATTCCAGATCGCCATCGATGAAAACGATTCGATCGTCGCAACCATAGGGCTTTACCATACCAATCACCAAGGTTTGATCCATTCCGAGGTTTATGTGGATCTAGATTGGGAGCCTGCGCTGCGGGCCAAGCTATCCCAAAGGATTATGGTGCTCGCTAAAAATTATGGAGTGCTCCGACTCTGGACACAGAGTTCGGTTTCGTTCTGGCGTGACCAAGGATGGAAAGATCCCGACTTCAAATCCCTGCAATCGTTGCCCCCAATATTCGGTCATCCACACGCCGGTTGGCTGACCATTCCCTTAATCAACGACTCCCTAGCGGCCGTAGAAAAACAATTCGAAATCCTTGCCCAAGCTCAGCGAGAGAATTCGGAAAAATCAAAAGAACAAGCTCGCAGGCTCAAGATGTTTGCCGCCGGATTAGTGATCGCCCTCACCTTGGGGATGCTCGCCCTTGCAGGCTACGCCTACTTAATGTTTACGCGGAAATCAGGGCGTAAATCAAACTCGTCCGCATGGTAGGAACTCCGCACCATCGGCCCGCTTGCCACGTGCACAAAACCCATTAGTTCCGCAGTCTTTCCATACTCATCGAATCGTGCCGGAGAGACGAACTCCACGACGGGTAGGTGATTGCGTGTCGGCTGTAAATATTGGCCTAACGTGAGGATGTCACATCCAACTCCCCGAAGATCCTTCATCGCGGTGAATAGCTCTTCCTCCGTTTCCCCCAACCCGAGCATGATCCCAGATTTAGTGTAAATCGAGTCGCCACGTAGTTCTTTCACCTTACGGAGCACACTCAATGAGCGGTCATAAGTTGCGCGGTGTCGCACGGATGGAGTCAAACGTCTCACTGTTTCTAGATTGTGATTATAAATCTCAGGTCTAGCTGCAAGAACACAGTCGATGCTGTCGGTTCTGTCCAAAAAGTCGGGAACCAAAACCTCGATCACAATACCGGGATTAGCCTCGCGGACTGCTTCAATGGTTTGCCGAAAGTGTTCTGCCCCTCCATCGGGCAGATCGTCCCGAGCCACCGCAGTGATGACCACATGCTTGAGTTTCATTCGGCGCGTGGCCTCCGCGACACGCGAGGGTTCGTCCACCTCCAACGCCAGCGGTTTTGCCGTGCTCACTGCACAAAACCTACAAGCCCTCGTACAGTGATCCCCCGCGATCATGAACGTCGCTGTACCTTTGCTCCAGCACTCAAATTGATTCGGGCACTTCGCACTTTCACACACCGTGTGCAACCTCAGGCCGTCCAGCAATGTCCGGGTCGCTAGGTAGCCATTAGTGGTCGGAAGCTTCGTACGCAGCCACTCCGGCAAGCGAGGGCGAGGTTGGACACTAATATCGTTCACTGGCAACTAGGGTAACGTTTATTCGTCGTTTTTTTCCAGATCATTCCAAAACTCCTCGAGTTGGTCCGTATCGAAATCAGCAAGGAATTCCCCATCAACCTCAATCACGGGAGCGAAAGATTGCCCAGATAACTTGACCATCTCTGCAAATCCGGCCGCGCTTTGGTTCACATCGATCTCCTCGTATTCGATCTCTCGATCCTCGAGCCAATCCTTGGCTTCGTGGCACCAACCACAAAAAGTTTTCACGAATAATCGCACCCGTCTTGTTTTCATAAAATAAACCCCGATCAAAATAATCTCACACCCAACTGCCTCAGATTAGGTTCGCGAACTCCTTCTGCAAGATTGTAAACGTTCCTTCAGGCTGCTAGGTTATTGCCAATGCAACCCATTGATTTGCAAACCATCGGCGATGAATTGGCGATCAAATGGTCCGACGCAACCGAGTCTTACGTAAAACTCGCTACCCTTCGTCGTCGATGTCCCTGTGCCGGGTGTGCTGGTGAGATGGACGTCATGGGAAATGTTTATAAATCACCCGCCCAAGAACTCGGCCCCAGCGCGTTCCAACTGCGTCGACTGCCCTTGGTTGGGGGCTACGCCGTTCAACCCGTTTGGGGCGACGGCCACTCTACAGGCATTTATTCGTGGGAATACCTCAAGCGAATCGCGGAGGCGCCACTGCAGGCTAACCTCCGATTTCCTCCAACCTACGGCTTTCCGCCGTAGCTCACATAGTCATCGATATCGAGAAGGTCAAACCAAGAACCCACATCCTCGCGTTTCGGAGCATATTTCGCGTGGTAATCGTTGAAATACTGACGAGAATCCAAATCGTTCGGAGGCCGATTATCTTGGTAAACAGACCAAGCCAAAATCTGGACCAACGAAGGTTTAGTCGTCGAAGTGGCCGTAATCCATTCAAGGATCTCCGAGTCACTTTTACCTGCAGCTAATTGCGTTGAGAGTTCCGCTGCGTCGATTCCCGCAAACTGAGTGAAATGCTGGTCCAGTGGACAGTTATAATGGAACTCGCCATTCTTCCCGTCGATCGTCGCACGCCCTTTGTCTAGCATCCGGGGCAGGATCACATAACCACCCAACCGCACCCTTGCAGATCGCGGAGGACGCTGTGTCAAATCCATCGAGTAGTGGTTCATACTTCCGCTTTGGGTTCGGTTGGTGTTTCCACGGATGGTTCAGCAGCAGCCTCAGAGACGGGATCCACTACGACGCTTTCAACTTCGGCCACTTCGGTCGAAGCAACTGCGACTGCGGCAACCGCAGGCTTGGAGGGTGACTTAACGGGTTTCACGATCGGCCGTTTCGCGGTTTCAATCAATCCGCTTGCGAACTCGATGACATGGCCTTGATGCACCAGCCAATGGAGATTACTCACCAATGCCGCCATCTCCGGAGATGGCGGCGTCGTATCGGGAGCAGCGGTTTCGGTCGCACCTTCGGCAGGCACAGCTGCCGTAGCACTGGTAGGTTGCGGTCCAAACGCCTCGATCAGTTTACGACGCGTGCATTTCGGAGTGGCATTGATCAAGTCCACAATCTTACGCATGTTCTCCGAGACAGGAGTCGCTTCCATGTCGAGGAAATCTGGCCGAGCAACTGCGACGTGGGTCACCGTCTTGTTCACTTTAAAGAACTGCAGGCCTTGGCGGGCGAACTGCTGACTCAAGTGATTCACCACTTTGATCGGAAACTTCGTCTGCTCATCCAACGCACGTCGGATCATGGATTGAAGCGGGCGGCACGGTTGCGTGGCAATCCCCGTTCCGAGGATCGTGTGTTTATCCGATACTTTAATCACGTTAGGGGCGTGCGTGGTCCGAAAATGATTCTGAACCTCTGCCATGCTTCCCAACTTTACTTCTTCGGGGATATTCAAGGCGGTGTATTCCGTGCGGAAACTCTGTTCCTCAATCCACTTCTTAACGACCTCCTCGTCCTTCACGATTTTGATGCGCGATTTAAACGCATCAAATCCCATCCGTGAGAAACGTTCGGTGTGCAACTTTCTCAGCTTGTTTTGGTAATCGTGATAATTCGGTGGGCCTAGGATAACCCCGCTGACACTGCACTGCGCCACAAAGGTATAAACTCCCTTAGGCGGATTTGTGGGCAGTTTTTCCTCAGAATAAAAAGTCGCAAAGTGGGTTTTCAACGCATGATCCACCGCCTCCTGTTCAGTGAGCCATAGAGTGTCATCCAAACCACAAACGAACAGCTTAGGTGCCGATCCCTGTGTGGATTCGGGAGCGGGTTTGCCCTCCTCGGTGGTTTTAGGCTTCTCAACATTCCGTTGCAAAGCGTTAATCTGGATACGGTATCGATCCGCTTTCTTGAGCACCAAATGAGCGATGTCGAAAAGCGGATAAGCTCGACCCGTTAAGCGAATTTGACGAGCCAATGACTCCACACCCTTATCCTCTGGAACAAACGAAACATCGAAAGGTAGTGGTGGTGGCAAAGGTTCAAAACGCTCTGGGGGCCCATCACGTCGTGGCCCGCGATCATTACGAAATCCACCCTCCCGTCTGCGCCCGCGATCACCTCCAAAGCCGGCATCCCTACGAGGTGGACGATCTCCAGAAGGCGGTCCATCACGTCGGGGTCCTGCCCCGCGATCCGTGCGAAATCCGCCTTCAGGGCGTGGCCCGCGATCTCCGCGTGGTCCTCGGCTGCTCTCCTCGTTCCCCGTGTATTTCGAGTATTTGTTTTTATCGACAGGCTGTTGCGCCCAGGCCGGTAAAAATGTCAGGTCCAGATCAAGTTCGAAATCCGGTTTATTCGTGTCCGGTGATGTACTCATTCTCTATAAGTCAGGCAGGGAAACATTTCCCTATGCTGATGTTTTTATTTCGCGTCAACCTTGCGGTGGTGGAATCCAGAAAGCAAGCGAAGGATTTGCCAGAAACCATCCTGAACTGAAGCAGAAACGTCGTATCCGTGATCAGGACGGAACCATCAAGCGTCAAAGTCCGACAACTTTTGCTCGCGATTCCTCCGCCATCTTGGTTTTCCACTCCACCATTTTATCAAGCAGTCGCGAATCCGACGTGGCTAGTATCTGTATCGCGAGCAGCCCCGCATTCTTGCTATTGCCGATCGCCACAGTGGCGACGGGCACCCCGCTCGGCATCTGCACAATAGAGAGGAGGGAATCCCAACCGCGTAACGTTTTGCTCTCAACCGGAACTCCGATGACCGGTAAGGGACTCATGCTCGCCAGCATGCCCGGCAAATGCGCGGCCCCTCCGGCACCCGCAATGATTATTTTGAGCCCGCGACCGTGTGCATTTCTCCCGTAGTCCAGCATCTCCACAGGGGTGCGGTGAGCTGAGAGCACCAGCGTTTCGTAGGCAACTCCAAACTCGACACAAACCTCGGCAGCCGCCTTCATCGTCGGCCAGTCCGAATCGCTACCCATCACAATTCCGATCACTGGCTTTGAAGCGGGGTTACTCATAAATTCAATTTGTTGCGACCGCCAAAACGAATTAAGGCTGCTGCGCCTTCTGCTTTTCGGAGCGCGTCTGCCGCACTCTCACCCAAGGCGGTGACATGCCCCATTTTCCGAGAGGGCATACTGGATGACTTACCGTAACTGTGAACATGCGCACCGTCAATCTGGAGAGCCTGATCGATCCCTTGGGGGTAGCCAGAACCCCGTTCCATGCCCAGTAAATTGATCATCACAGCAGCAGGTGATCTCATGGCAGGCGAACCCAGTGGCCAACCGAGCACCGCACGAACATGATTTTCAAACTGCGAACAAACGCACGCCTCAATCGTGTAATGGCCCGAATTATGGACCCTCGGAGCAAGTTCATTAATGAGGACGTTTCCTGTTGCCGAACAAAAGAATTCAACCCCAAAACTTCCCAAACCCTGCATCGTCTCAACGGCTCTCTGACCAAGATTCCGCACCTGAGCCGACAAACCTTCCGGGATTTCAGCAGGAGCCTTCACCACATGGCAGATATGGTTTCGTTGAATCGTTTCAACCACAGGATAGGTCACAGAACTTCCATCCGTCCCCCGCGTGATCATCACCGCCAGCTCTGAATTAAATTCAACATACCCCTCTGCGAACAAAGAGTTCACCTCGCCGTTTAGCAAATCCCACGCTTCTTGGGCTCCTTCCGCAGTGCGTAATGTAGTGTTCCCTTTGCCATCGTAACCATTCCGACGTTTTTTTAGAACAAGGGGCAATCCCAACTCCACAACGGCTCGATCGAGTGCAGCTCGCGAAGGAACATCGACAAACTTCGGAACAGGTAAACCCGCTGAAAGAAGCGCGTTTTTTTGAATCAATTTATCCTGCACCAGTTCCATCGAACGTGCCGTAGGTCTTACCAACGCACCTTCAGACTCAATCTGATGCAACAGCCCCGCATCAACAAATTCATTCTCAAGAGTAACTACATCAACCTGCCTTGCCAGCTCTCTCAGACTTGTTAAATCGTCGCTTGAGCCAATCAACACTCGGTGGCACGTTGCCGCCGCAGGACAATCAGCCGACTCAGAAAGCACAACAGTCTGCACCCCGAGAGTAGAAGCAGCTTGGCCCAACATTTTCGCCAACTGACCACCGCCGATGATCCCTAACACGGGCCCTTGCGAACTACGCGGTATATTGCTTGGCATCTTACTCTCGAACATGAGCCCTTGATATAGCCGCAGAGAAAAAAACGAGCGAGCGCAAATTCTGGTTTGTAGTGCACCCGTTTCCGCACCGATAGAAATGTTTAGGCTTTCTCTCAACAAAAACCCGAGGCATCGTGCGGGCATCGTGAGCTTTCACATCAAGAGTCTGATCATCACTGCGGCACTCGTTCTCACCCTAGGGCCGGGCTGCAAGAGTGCCCATCAAACGAGCGAGACAAAAACTGAGGGAGGTTCTCCGCCATCGTTCCAGACTCGTACGCGCATCTATATCGCAACCCCTCCGGATGCCATTTTTAAAGACCAAACTGTGGCCCGTTCTAGCAAACACACGAAGGAAGCTTTGGGAGATGCATTCCGACTTTTTACCAAACTCACTTTCACAGGAAAAACCCAAGAAACTTTGAATGAAGCCCTCGAACACGCTCAAAAGTCACGTGCGGAGTTCCTCATTTTCCCCGTAATCCTTACGTGGGAAGATCACCTCACGGAATGGACAACCGTGCGAGATCGTTTGGACATACGCCTTGAAATCTACGACGTGAAAACTGGCAACCGAATTTACTCATCCGAAATCAAAGCTCGAGGAGGTTGGATGTCCGACGGGGATGATACCCCTGAAATGTTACTCCAAAAACCCTGTGAACAATTCGTGCGCTCCATTTATCACGAAGTCGTTCAACCATCCGCCTTTCCGTAACCACGAGCTACGCCACAAGCCAATAAATCCCGAAAACCACCGCAAAACCAGAACTGCCATTCATGAGTCCACGATAAGCTCGTGGACCTGCCCAAGGCATGCGCCAAGCAAGATAACTCAGGACCGACGTAAACCCCGCCATCCCGGCAACCGTCCCGAATCCAAAACTGGCAAGATAAGTTAAGGCGTCCCAACCCGAAGCAAACGCGAGCGAAGGCAACACCCCAATAAAATGCGAACTCCCGGCGAGGCCATGCATGGTACCAACGGCGAACGCGGCGTGAGTGTGTAGGTGCTTCGATTTCGCATCCGAGTGTCCCGAAGAATCTTTGCCGTGAACATGGAAATGGACGTGGGTTGAACCGTCATGAGTGTGAGCGTGGGAATGCACATGCTGTTGCGCAGCCCGTCGAAGGCCCCAAATCCCAACCCCAATCAACGTTACCCCCACCAAGCGCTCAGCCCACGACGAAATCTTTTCCAACGGCAACACCTCCCGCAAAACCAACGAGAGCAAGCCCACAACCAGCACACCCCCCGCGTGTCCTAACCCCCAACGTAAACCCGTCCTCCAGTCGTGCCGCCCTCGCGCAAGAGACAGTGGGGCAACTGCAGCCAAATGGTCGGGCCCAGAAATAACATGAACTAACCCCGCGACACATCCGGCCAAAGCAATCAGCACGTCGCCCCCATCTCAAGGCAAGCGCATGAGCTCTTCAGCACGTTTTTATCCAACCACATCCCCGCGACCATACGAACCCAGAAAGCCCAAGTAAAGAGTGCCGAGAAATGGGGTCAATGACACCCCAGCAAATCTTGCACTTAAAGGCGGCTCCGGTTAATCTAACGGTTCATAGATTATGACGCTGACAGAAAAAATCCTCGCCCGCGCTTCCGGTAAAGCCCGCGTGCAAGCTGGTGATAACGTGTGGGTACAGGCAGACGTGCTCATGACCCATGATGTCTGTGGGCCAGGGACAATCGGGGTTTTTAAACGTGAGTTTGGTCAAAATGCCAAGGTCTGGGATCGCCGAAAAGTGGTTATTATTCCTGATCACTATATTTTCACCGCCGATTCTCGCTCCAACCGGAACGTCGATATTCTCCGCGAATTCGTCCGCGAACAGGATATTCCCTACTTTTACGACGTGATCGATGATCCCAAAGGGAATTGGGTCTATGACGCCGCCCAAGGTCCGTTGAAGCGCCAGTATGGCTCAAATTTTGCCGGAGTTTGTCACACCGCCCTCCCTCAAAAGGGACATACACGGCCAGGTGAAATCCTATTCGGCACCGATTCCCACACGTGCATGGCCGGTGCTTTCAACCAATTTGCAACCGGCATCGGCAACACCGACGCGGGTTTCGTCCTCGGCACAGGCAAATTGTTGCTTAAAGTCCCGGAAACCATGCACTTCCGTCTCGAAGGTGCGTTGCAACCCGGAGTGATGGCAAAGGATGTAATCCTGCATTGTATCGGCCAAATTGGTTTTGATGGAGCTACCTACCGAGCCCTTCAGTTCGATGGCCCCGGCGTTGCAAGCCTGAGCATGGATGACCGAATGACCATCGCCAACATGGCCATCGAAGCGGGTGGAAAGAATGCGATTTTCGAATTTGATGCCCAAACAAAAGCATTTGTGGATCATCGGACGCGGTTGAATGGAACGAAATCGACGTATGAACCTGTCGAACGCGACAGCGACGAAACCTTCGTCTTTGAACACACCGTGGATCTCTCCCAACTCGAGCCGACAGTGGCGTGTCACCCTGACCCCGGTCAGCGAAAGCTTGCCCGGGAGTTGACGGGCATCAAACTCGACCGTGCCTATATTGGTTCCTGCACAGGTGGCAAAACAAGCGATTTCCTAGAATTCGCGAGAGTCCTCCAGGGGAAAAGAGTCGTCATCGACACTTTCGGGGTTCCTGCCACGCCCGAAATTGTTCGAGAT
>SXQI01000230.1 GCA_005793025.1 Verrucomicrobiales bacterium | reverse complement strand
GTCATATGGACCGTATATGCAGCAGCATACGTACAATATAAAAGATAAAATGAAAAAAACTGTGATTTTTTTCAAATCGGAATTCCTGCCCTCACCCGCCTCCACTGACGCATTACTTTCTTCTCATGTTTGAAGTTGGCACCTTCATGCCTTCTCCTTAGTGTGGGATTTCAGCACTATGAGACTGTTAATGCCTTTTTTGAGCCGAGGTTTTCTTGGAATTGTCGCGTGTTGTTGGGTTGGTTTTGCGAGTGCCGCTGTTAGTTCTAAAACGATTCCTGCTCCCGCTAGTCGGCCTGTCGATTTTAACAAGGACATCCAACCTATCTTCGCCGAGCACTGTTATGGGTGTCACGGTGAGACGAAGCAGGAGGCCGGGTTCCGATTGGATCGCAAGGATTCGTTTTTCAAAGGGGGCGAATATGGTCCTGCACTAATGCCAGAAAAAAGTGCGGAGAGTCTTTTGATCCTAGCGGTCTCTGGTGCGACAGACCAAGTCGCCCGCATGCCCAAGAAAGGCCCCGCGCTGACCTCGCTCCAAATCGGGCTGCTGCGTGCTTGGATTGATCAGGGTGCCCAATGGCCGGAAACTAATCTTTCCCAAACCAAATCGAACAAGGATCACTGGGCGTTCAAGGCTCCGATCAAATCGGTTCCTCAGACTGTGAAGGGTCAAAAATGGGTGCGCGGTGAGTTGGATCGCTTCATTTTGAGCGATTTGGAGAAGGAAGGTTTGAAACCCTCACCCGAAGCTGACCGCACCACCTTAATCCGACGAGTGTATTTGGATTTGATCGGTCTGCCTCCAACCCCTGAACAGACCGACGCGTTCCTCGCAGATAAATCAGCGGATGCGTATTCAAAAGTGGTGGAAGGACTTCTCAAATCACCTCACTACGGGGAACGTTGGGGACGGCATTGGCTGGATGCGGCCCGATATGCCGACTCGGACGGTTTTGAGAAAGATAAACCTCGTTTCATTTGGGCGTATCGAGATTGGGTAGTCAATGCGCTAAATCGGGATCTGCCTTACGACAAGTTTATTACCGAACAACTCGCTGGGGATCTGTTGCCGGGATCCACGGAGGACCAGAAAATCGCGACAGGGTTTCTGCGCAATTCGATGGTGAACGAGGAGGGTGGAGTGGATCCGGAACAATTCCGAACTGACGGGCTTTTCGATCGTATGGATGCGATCGGCAAGTCGGTCCTCGGCATTACGATTCAATGCGCCCAGTGTCATAACCATAAATTCGATCCAATCTCTCAAGATGAGTATTATCGACTGTTCGCCTTCTTGAATAACGATCATGAATCGAGCAGAGTTTTTTATCCCCCTAGCTTGCAACAAAAGGTGTCGGATCTGACCCGACAGATGCGCGATTTGGAAGAAGGATTGCGCCACGCAACATCGGATTGGCAGGAACAAATGAAGCGTTGGGAGGATTCTGTAAAACAGGATCAACCCGCTTGGAACGTGGTAAGAGCCTTCCATCAGGGCGAAAAAGGGGAACGGTTCTATGATTATGTCGATGGTTCGATCCGTGCCTCGAGTTACGCACCTACTTACTGGACGGCTGAATTCTGGTCCACAAACCACGCCGCGACCTTGGGGTCATTCCGATTCGAGCAATTGAACGATCCAAACCTTCCCTGTGGTGGTCCCGGTCGTTCGATCAAGGGGATGGCCGCGCTCAGTGAATTTCGCGTGGAGGTCGAGGATCTCTCTTCGACAAACAAGTTTAAGATGAAGTTCGTTAAGGCAACCGCAGATTTTTCAAACGCGGAAAAACCTCTCGAAGCCGAGTTTGATGACCGGAACGGGGGAAAGAAACGACCGTATGGACCGATCCAATTTGCCATCGACGGTAAAGCCGAAACAGCGTGGGGAATTGATGCCGGACCGGGTCGTCGTAACGTGCCTCGAAAAGCAGTTTTCGTCGCTGAAAAACCCATCACATTTACCAACGATTTTCGAATCCGTTTCTTCCTCGAACAGAATCACGGCGGGTTCAATTCTGACGATAATCAGAACCATAATTTGGGGCGGTTTCGGATGAGCCACACCTCGGGAGCCGATGCCGTCGCCGATCCAGTCCCCGCCACGGTCAGGGAGGTTTTGGCTATCGCTCCAGAACGTCGTAGCCCTGCTCAAATCGCAGCTATTTTCAGTTATTGGCGGACTACGGTGCCAAGTTTTAAAGATACCAATGACAAAATCGAGGCACTTTGGAAAGTTTGGCCAGAGGGCACTCCTACGATGACTCTCGCGATGCGGAAAGGCGCGATGCCCGGGGATGAACCCCGAGCAACGCATCTTTTCCGCCGTGGGGATTGGCTTAAACCCGGGAAGGAAGTGACATTTGGCACCCCTGCATTTTTGCATCCGTTGCCTAAAGATGCAGATGGTTCACGATTGGCTTTTGCTCAGTGGTTGACGGATAAAAAATCTCCCACCACAGCTCGGGTAGCAGTGAATCGGACATGGCAACACCTGTTCGGAACTGGCCTGCTGGAGACGCCAGAAGATTTTGGAACCCAAAGCCCAGCACCATACCACCCCGAGCTGTTAGATTGGTTGGCCTGTCAATTCATGGACGATGGATGGAGCATGAAATCGTTACTGCGGGTTATGGTCACATCGGCCACATATCGGCAGAGCAGCCGAGTCACTCCTGCACTGTTGGCGCAGGATCCAGCCAATCGTCTATTGGCGCGGGGATCTCGTTTCCGAGTCGAAGGCGAAATCGTTCGTGATGTCGCCCTCGCAACCAGCGGATTGCTAAATCCGGCACTGGGAGGCAGAAGCGTTTATCCACCAGCACCCGAATTCCTCTTCCTCCCTCCCGCCAGTTATGGCCCCAAAGTTTGGACCGAGGAGAAAGACGCTGAACGCTATCGACGCAGCCTATATGTGTTTAAATTCCGTTCGATCCCCTATCCCGTGTTGATGAACTTCGAT
>SXQI01000229.1 GCA_005793025.1 Verrucomicrobiales bacterium | reverse complement strand
GCATCAATGTCAATTCAGGTTGCCGCAGATTTATAAATCCTATGATGACCGAAAACGTGCCGAATTCGAAAACTTTGCGCCTCATGGTTTTTGGGATAGGGTGGGAGCCGTGGTTAAAATCTTAACTCTTCTTACGCTAGTGGCTTCAACACAATCTTGGGCGCAAATCAACTGGCCACAGTTCCGGGGGGAACACTCCATGGGGGTTGGGTCTAATAAAGGATTACCCACGGTTTGGAGCACCAACCAAAATATCGCGTGGAAAACCGAGGTTCCGGGATTGGGTTGGTCCTCGCCTATTGTTTGGAACGATCAGATTTTTGTGACTTCAGTGATCCGCGATGGCGAGGTGGAACCCCCAAAAAAGGGCCTCTACTTCGGTGGCGACCGCCACACGATCACCAAGGATACCCATCACTGGATGGTCTATTGTTTCGACTGGAAGAGCGGCAAAAAGACATGGGAGAAACAAGTCCACCAAGGTTCCCCGCAGTCCACCCTTCACCTCAAAAACACTTACGCCTCGGAAACCCCGGTCACCGACGGGGAGCGCGTCTATGCTTATTTCGGTAATTTGGGGATCTTTTGTCTGGATAAGAAAGGTAAACAATTGTGGTCCAAGCATTGGGGACATCATAAAACGGTGAATGGTTGGGGAACCGCAGCCTCGCCTGTGTTGCATCAAGACCGTCTGTTCATCGTCATCGACAATGAGGAGAAATCCTCCTTGGTTGCGTTGAACAAAAAAACAGGAGAACAACTTTGGCAGGTGGACCGAGACGAGAAAGGCAATTGGGCTACCCCGTATATCTGGCAACACGCTCAACGGACAGAACTGATTGTTCCCGGCCGCAACAAGGTGCGATCCTATGATCAGGAAGGGAAACTACTCTGGGAGCTCGGTGGGATGTCCTCCATTGTGATCCCCACTCCTTTCGCGGACAACGGGTTGCTGTTTGTGTGTTCAGGATATGTGGGAGATAAAAACCGACCCGTCTTCGCGATCCGCCCCGGAGCTTCCGGCGACATTAGCCTCAAAGAATCCGAAACCAGCAACGCTTTCGTCGCATGGAGCGACAAGACCGGTGCGCCTTACAATCCATCTCCTCTGCTCTACGGGGGGCAGTTCTATGTGCTTTTCGATTTCGGATTTCTCAGTTCCCGCGACGCGACGACGGGCCGCGAGCTTTATGCGAAACAACGCATCAACCCCGAAGGGATCTCTGCCTTCACGTCTTCTCCATGGGCCTATGACAACAAAGTGTTTTGTTTGAGCGAGGATGGCGACACATTCGTTTTCCAAGCAGGCCCGGAATACAAACTCATCGGTAAGAACAGCTTGGATGAAATGTGCATGGCAACCCCTGCCATCGCGAGAGACAGTCTGATCCTCCGTACGGCATCAAAACTTTACCGAATCCGAACCTCGACAAAAAAGTAACCTTAGCCCAAGACTGAAAACCACGGCGACGAAGGTTTATCACCAGAACAGGTGATAAACAGGTAATAAATAATACTTGGCAACGATTGGGATCCCGTGTAGAAGTTCTCACTGTTAGTTTACCTGTAAGCAGCGCAGGCATGGTGGATCGTCAAGGTAAGTTTCCGTGATGAATCTTAAACCCGGCCGTCGGGAACAGTCTAGCCAGTACAGAGTTCACTACGGAATCAAGTTAATCAATGAGTACTAAATTGTTTGTCGGCAATCTGTCGTTCAAAACAACCGAAAACGATCTGCAAGATGCATTTGCGGCTCACGGCACCGTCATCGACGTCAACCTGATGGTTGATAAAATGACCGGTCGCCCACGCGGCTTCGGCTTCGTGACAATGGAAACCAAGGAAGCAGCAGAAGCAGCCATTCAGGCTCTTCACGGTGCTGCGCTAGATGGCCGTCCTTTGACTGTCAATGAGGCTCGTCCTCGTGAAGAACGCCCAAGTGGTGGCGGTGGCGGACGTGGCGGTTATGGTGGTGGCGGTTATGGTGGTGGCGGTGGCGGTTACGGCGGTGGTGGTGGGGGTCGTGATGACCGTCGCGGACCTCGTCGCGAATACGGTGGCGACGGTGGCGGACGCTACTAATCTACCCTGAATTAGTTTTCACGACAGGCGTTTGGTTCAACCCAAACGCCTGTTTTGCGTTCAGACCACCCTACCCTGTCGCCCAAATCGCAACTATTTGTTGAGGTTGCCCCCAACGGCGATGTTCCCTCATGCTCAGGCTTCAGCACAATGGAACTCGAAAATAAATGAAAACAACCTTACTCCTTTCCCTTCTCCTCGCGACGGGTGTTTCCCTGACGCAGGCACAAAACCCAGTGGCTCCAACCCACCAGACCATCAAGGCGTTTCAACGGAAGATCACGAAACCGGTGAATGCCGATTACCTTTTATTTCTCCCCCAAGATTACGGTAAGGATCCCCAGAAAAAATGGCCGTTGATGCTCTTTCTTCACGGAGCTGGCGAACGCGGGAGTAATGTCACCAAAGTCGCTGCCCACGGCCCGCCGATGCTAGTGCAAACCAAAGCAAACTTTCCGTTCATCGTGGTCTCACCACAATGCCCCGAAGGTGCGCGCTGGGATAACGATGTCCTTTTGGGGCTTTTGGATGAAATCAACGCCAGCCATCAAGTGGATGCGGAACGAGTTTATCTGACTGGTTTGAGCATGGGTGGCTACGGCAGTTGGAGTTTAGGGCTCACCCACCCTGAGATATTTGCAGCCATCGCCCCGGTTTGTGGAGGAGGTGACTCACTGAAGGTGCTGTTAGCGGATCCTAAAAAAGTCGCCTCCCTCAAAACACTTCCCGTCTGGGCGTTTCATGGCGGCAAAGATAACGTGGTGAAACCGGAAGAATCCCAACGGATGGTGGACGCGCTCCGCAAAATTGGGAACGAAGCGAAACTTACGATCTACCCCGAAACCGGACATGATTCATGGAAAGAGGCTTACGCCAATGAAGAACTCTATTCTTGGCTGCTATCACACAAGCGTTTGGGGGCGAAATGGGCACCTCACTCTCAGAAATAACACGAGAAAAACTGAAAAAAATAATGTTGCTAACGCGGACCCTTACCTGTAAATTCATCATCAATGCACCGTTTTTGGTGTTACCGGTGAACTGTTTTTGCCGGATGAAACGCGTTAAAACGAGATTTAGTTAGTCACTGAAGACAAAAAACACAAGCAGGAGGAAATCAGAATGAAGTTCAACCAATGGACCCTAGGCCTCGCGGCCGTCGGAATCGTTAGCTTGGCCACTGTTGCTCAAGCCGAAGAAAATGCAGTTAACTCAGCGTTCGCCGGTCTAACCATGAGCGGTGCTGTGGAAACCTCAGCCAGCATCAACACTGCACGGAACGGCGATCTGCCGGGCCGCAGCTTTGATGGTGCTGATCGCCAAGACGGATTTAATTTTAACTCGGCCCGCCTCACCCTCGAGAAGGCAGTTTCCGAAGACCAATTCGGTGCTGGTTTCAGGACCGACCTCGTTTACGGCCCTGACGCAGTCGCGTTCTACGGTGGCAATAGCCCAATCAAACAGGCTTACGTCGCTCTCCGCGCTCCTGTGGGCAACGGAATCGACATCAAGGCGGGCGTGTTCGACACCCCGATCGGCTACGAACAGTTCGATTCAGGCAGCAACCCGAACTTCAGCCGTTCTTATGGGTTTGCTATCGAACCCAATCATCACACTGGTGTGCTTGCTAGCTACAAAATTATGGACGCACTGAGCATCGCTGCTGGTGTTGCTAACACGGGCAACTCGTTCGGAGCTGCTTCGAACAATAGCTCCGCTAAAGAAGGCCGTTTGGCTTACTTAGGCACAGCGACCATCACGTTGCCAGAAGGCACTGGTCCTATCGCTGGTTCGACCATGAACCTCGGAGTTGTTCGTGAAGAAGGCCCATTAGCCACAGAATCTTCCAACAGCTATTACGCAGGTGCGACGATCAACACTGGTATCACGGGTCTTTCCGTGGGTGCTGGGTTTGACTACCTCCAAAATGGAACCTTCAGCCAAAAGACATGGACACTCGCTGGATACGTGAGCTATGCATTGACTGAAAAGCTCAAATTGAATGGTCGCTATGACACAATCGAACTGGATAAAGATGAGAATCTTCATTCTGTGACATTGACTGCACAGTATGACCTCTGGGCAAATGTGTTGACCCGCTTGGAAGGTCGTTGGGATAGCGGTGAAGCCGTTTATGGTGCAGCTGGCACCAGCGAAGATGCATTCACTGTCGCTGCTGACGTGATCTACAAGTTCTAATTCTGACGGTTTAACCGTTTCATCAACCCTTCTCAGGTTTCTGAGAAGGGTTTTTTGTTTTACCGATTAGGACTCAGTTTCGGGAGTCTCGTTGGTCGTCCTAGCTCCGCTACAAATTCCTCTCTTGGTTGAGGCAATGAATTGGAGGGTTTCTAATGCCAGAGGGGTTGTGAACAGTGGTGTTGCTTCTTGGACTGCAATGCTCAAGTTTCGTCCGGAGCGAAATAGGAAGTGATAGAGGCGTTTGAGTTCCAATCGTTCCGCGCTGGTGATTCCTGCCCGACGGAGCCCGACCATGTTGAGGCCACACAATTCGTTGACTCCTCGCAGGATGGTCGCGGGTGCCATGTCTTGGGTTGCAACGGAACCGCCTTGCATTAAAGCGAATCGCCCGATCCGGACGAATTGGTGGATTAAGCAATTACCGGAAATAAAGGCACTATCTGCAATAGTGACATGACCTGCAATTTGGGCTCCGTTTGCCACGATGATTCGATCGCCAAGCAGGCTATTATGCCCGACATGGCTATGCGCCATGAAAATATTGTTCGAACCGATCACGGTGTCCTCGGTTAATTTGTTGGATCGATGGACGGTGACGTGCTCCCTGAAGGTGTTGTTATTTCCGATGGCAACGCGGGTCGGATCGCCGTTGTATTTCAGGTCTTGTGGTGAATCTCCGATGACGCAGCCCGTGTGAAGCACATTTCCTGCACCTAGGGTGGTGTGACCCGTGAGATGCACATAAGGCCCAACTCTACAATTGGCACCGAGGACCACGTGGGCGTCGATGACGGAGTAGGGGCCAATTTCGCAGGATGAATCGACGTGAGCTTGTGGCGAGATAATCGCGGTAGGATGGATCATGAAATGTTATCAGGCAGAAAAAAGCCCTAGTTCGCGGAGGGAAGAATAATCATTTACTCCTGAATTTCCTGCCCGGCCCATAATCACGTGGTCGAGCACTTCGATATGGAGGAGTTGGCCAGCACGGATCAGGTCGCGAGTGATCCGAATATCCGCATCAGAGGGGGTGGGATCGCCGCTGGGGTGATTATGAGCTAGGACAATTGTCGATGCGTTCCGCGTGATCGCGGCACGAAAAACTTCTCGTGCGTGAGCGACGGTGGCATCGACGGTGCCTTGGGAGACTTTTTCAATCGAGATCAATCGACGCCGAGCGTTGAGTAAAACCACAAGAAAAACCTCGACCGAGGAGGCACGACATTCTTCGCGGAGGAGATCGGCAATTTTCTCGGGTGTATCGAGCAAGGGAGCTTCTGAGTGCAATTCACGAGCCATGCGGGTGGCTAAGGTGAAGGCACTCTGGAGCGCGATGGCCTTGTCGCGTCCGATACCCTTGATCTGACGGAGTTCGGGAATGGTGGCTTGGGCAAGCCTCTGCAAGGTCTGAAACTTATTGAGCAACTGTTGAGCAACGGTGAGAGCGGAAACGCCCTTAGTTCCGGTGCGTAGGAGAATTGCGATGAGACTTGCGGAATCGAGTTGAGCCGCGCCTTGGCTCAAGAGGCGTTCCCGAGGACGCTCCTGAGCGGGAGTATCGCGGATCAGCATGCTCGGTGTCTGGCTCACAAAGGTGCCCTTCGCGGAGGGCTTTTTGCCGAAGGGTTATTTGTCGATCACTTCCAATTGGTATGGAGGAGACATTCGGCTGTTCCCTCGTTGCTGACCGAGTGCGTTGTAAAGATAATCGAATTTGTAGCGGTAATTTAAGAACTGATTGGTTGTGGAGATCGGCACTGCAGCCTCCCAACGTTTGGGCAATTTAGGGGACTGCCGCATGGGGTATTGCTCGAATCCAACGACGACGAACGGTTGCATTGAGTTGGTGCGAATCGTGGCATCGTGACTCGACCACATGACTTCAAACGGATAAACCCCGTTCGCGTTGCGGAGTTGCGTGTTGGGAGTGAGGTTGGTGAGCGTCGGTGCGCAAGCGGTGAGGAATCCAACTGCGACGACGACGGGAACCCATTTCATCACGAACAAAACTCGTTTCATCGAAAACGATCGTGTGCCAACACACCGGGGGAAGTAAAGCCGGTTTTACAAAAACACAATTCTGAGTGAATTGTTTCGGGGTTTATTGAATTGGGTTCGATGAATCCACCCGTTGAGTGCTAGCCAGAGTGAACGGATGAGTGCCGCCGACAAGTTCCTCCATCATACCTCCGATTTTGGACACTGGAATCGGGATGTATTTTCCTGTGGCAGTGGCGCATAGGATTCCTGCCTCATTCTCGATGCGACCTTCAGCGATGAGGAGTTTCCCACGTTTATTGTCGGTGAGGGTGGCGATGAGGTTCAATTGTTGATTGGGTTGGACGGGGTTCAAAAAACGAACCGTTAACTCGGCGCAAAATGCAAATTGCCCCGTCGGAACTGCACAGGCCCACACGAGGATTTCGTCGAGGACAGTGGCCAATAACCCACCGTGGATAACGCCCTTGAATCCTACGTGCTCATTTCGAGGGGTGAATACGGATCGTATTTCGTCGCCATGAGCGTGAAACCGTAGATTTAAGCCCATGGGATTGGACTCACCGCAAACAAAACAGGAATGTGTGTGTGGCAGTTCATGGGGATTCATACCTTGATCATTCTTCGCTGTCGGGATCGCTGCTGCGTTTCTCCCATTTCTTGGCGACCCGCTCCGGAATGGAAGCGTCTACTTTAGGAAAGTAACTGTCCTCACCCAACAGGGCATCGATCTGGGTTGCTAGCTCTTGGCTTGGATTCACCCAGAAGCGATCGTGGGTTTCGATGAAGATTAGTTCGCCTGTTGGTTTTCGGAAGCACAGAAAAAGTGGACATTTACCCGGATGTCTCGAGGCGAGATGAAAGAGTGCATCCAGCCTCTCCGGTTGCACGGAAGCCATCGGGATTTTGACGTGAACTTGTTTGGTGTATTTCCGAGGAGCTTCCTCGAGGGGGATGATCTCCGTGGGGAAGAGTTTGGGTTTATCCTCGCTGTTGTTGACTTCTCCGGTGACGAGGATCGGTTTTCCGACCACTAACAACTCACGACATTTGTCGTAGTTTTCATTCATGCAAAGGAGTTGAAAAGATCCTTCGAGATCTTCCACAGTCACCATCGCATAGGGTTTGTTGTTCTTTTTAGAAACACCCTGTTGGACTGTGGCAATCATTCCCCCAATGCGAGTCATGCTACGGTTTGGCACCTGCATTGCGGTGAGGCTAGTAGAAAGGCCGTAACGTTGGAGCAATGGAGCCAAGGGGCTCAACGGATGACCGGTGACATAGAATCCGAGCAACTCCTTTTCTGCTGCTAAGATGTCGTTCAATGGCCATTCTGGAAGCCTCAGAGTTTTCTCGATGCCAGAGGTTTGACTGCTGTCCTCAATCACGCCAAACAGGGAGGATTGCCCGCGCTGACGATCTTGGGAGAGAGAAGCAGCACGAGCCAAGGTATGATCGGCAGAAGCCCAGAGGGTGGCGCGTGCCTCTCCAAAACAATCACAGGCACCGCTGCGGATCAACCCTTCAAGCCCTTTCTTGCTCACGGTGCGAGAATCGACTCGCTCGCACAAGTTGGCCAAGGATCGAAATTTTCCGCCTTCTTTTCGTGATTTCAGAATACTTTCAACCGCATGTTCCCCCACCCCTTTGATAGCGGCCAAGCCGAACCGGATCACCTCGCCACCTCGTGCGGGGCCGAAGTTGATCTGGCTCTCGTTGACATCAGGAGGAAGTACTTCGACTTTGAACGCTTTTGACTCAGCGATAAGGATCCCCAGTTTAGTGGTGTCTCCCATGTCATTCGTCATCATCGCACTGAGGAATTCGACGGGGTAGTTAGCCTTTAGGTAGGCTGTTTGATAAGCCACCATGGCGTAAGCGGCGGCGTGGGATTTGTTGAACCCGTAGCCAGCAAATTTTTCGAGCAGATCGAAAATCTGGTTTGCTTGGACGGCTTGGATTTTGTTAGTGGAAGCGCAGCCCTTCACGAATTTCTCGCGTTGCTTCTGCATTTCCTCAACCTTCTTTTTACCCATAGCGCGCCGTAAAAGGTCGGCAGCTCCTAGAGTAAACCCACCGAGAGCTTGAGCCGCCAGCATGACCTGCTCTTGGTATACCATGATGCCGTAAGTTTCTTTACAGATCGGTTCGAGTAACGGATGAGCATACTCGATTCTCACTTCGCCATGGCGTCGTTTGATGAACTCCGGGATGAGGTCCATGGGTCCGGGGCGATAAAGAGCGATCAAGGCCGTGATGTGCTCCACGGAACTGATCTGGAATTTGCGGCAGAGATCCCGCATTCCACTAGATTCCAATTGGAATACGCCAATGGTGTTGCCTTTGTTGAGAATCTCGTAAGTTTTTGCATCGTCCAATGGCAGATCATCAACTGGGACCTCGATGTTGCGGGTCTCTTGGATCATCTGCACGGTGTTGCGAATCACCGTCAGAGTTTTGAGCCCGAGAAAATCCATTTTCAGGAGACCCAAATCACCTACGGGCCCCATGGCGTATTGGGTGACGATCGTGCCGTCTTCGTCTTGCTTGAGCGGTAGGAGGTTATCGAGCGGTTGATCGCCGATGACAACGCCTGCTGCGTGAACGGAGGAGTTACGGGTTAAATCCTCAAGGATAAACGCCGTGTCGATCAACTCGCGAGTGACCTCCTCGGTATCATAAGCACTCTTCAATTCGGTAGAGATTTTGAGTGCTTTGGTTAAATCCATCTTCAGCTCGTTAGGAACCATTTTCGCGAGACGATCACACTCGCCATAGCTGAGCCCCATGACGCGACCTACGTCGCGAACGACGGACTTTGCCCCCATCGTGCCAAAGGTGATGATTTGAGCGACCGAATCACGACCGTATTTCGCCCGGACATACTCGATCACATCCGCACGGCGATCATCTGCAAAGTCGATATCGATATCTGGAGGGTTGACGCGTTCCGGGTTCAGGAACCGTTCGAAAAGGAGGCCATATCGAATGGGGTCAACGTTGGAGATCGCGAGCAAAAATGTGACAATGGAACCTGCGGCGGAACCACGGGCAACACAGGTGATCCCTTGGGTGCGGCCATAGGCCACAAAATCAGCGACGATTAGGAAATAGCTGATGAACCCCGTTTTCTCGATGGTGATCAGTTCGGTTTGCAACCGATCAATCACCCCCTTTACCGCTGCAGCGACATCAGGATCCTGAAGGTTGTTGAAAAGGGCTTGAGCTCCTTCTGAGCTTTTAAAAGTGGGCAGACGACGGGCATCCTCGATGGCCTCTACGCGGAACTCCGAACCTTCCGCGTGAGCCAAAATCCCGTAGCGTTGACCCAATCCATCAGCCAAAAGTTTGCGGAGGAATCCTTCCCGCGTGAAATGTTCTGGAGGATTAAAAAGCGGGTAATGAAGTTTATCGAATTCGATTTCTAAATTACATTTCTCCGACACTTCCAACGTGTTTTTGACTGCTTCGGGTAGTTCGGAAAACACTGCAGCCATTTCCTCCGCTGATCGCAAATAGAACTGCTCCTGCACATAGCGCATCCGCTTGGAATCGCTCAACTGGCTCTGGGTTCCTAGGCAAATGAGGCAATCGTGAGCGTGGGAGTGTTCTTTTCGGACGTAGTGGACATCATTCGTAGCGACCGTTTTTAAGCCGAACTCCTGAGCCCAGGGCAACAAGTGGCGGTTGACCTTGGCTTGCTCCGCGATTCCGTGGTTTTGGAGTTCGAGATAAAAATTATCTGCGCCGAATGTTTGCTTGAACCAGTCGAGGGATTGTCGAGCGCGAGGTAAATCGTCGTGGAGAATGAACTGCGGGATTTCACTCGCCAGACAACCAGACAACACGATCAAACCTTCTTTGTGGGCGGCGAGAATCTCCTTATCGATGCGGGGTTTATAGTAGAAACCCTTGATATGGGCATCGCTGACCAGTTTAACGAGGTTTTTGTAGCCCACTTGGTCTTTGGCCAGCAAAACCAGATGGTTATAAACATCTTTGCCGCCGACGGAGCTTTTCTTTTCTAATCGACTTCCCGGCGCGACATAAACTTCACAACCGATGATGGGTTTTATTCCTTTCGCTCGTGCCGCTTGATAAAACTCAATCGCCCCATACATCACACCGTGGTCAGTGATCGAAAGTGCGGAAAAATTTAGTTCTTTCGCCCGATCCATCAATCGATCCAGCCGACAGGCTCCATCGAGCAAGGAATACTCGGTATGTAGATGAAGGTGGACGTATTCGGCAGACGACATGGCTGTAATTATGACGCTCTCCAAGAGAGCACGCAATCATTGAGAAACCCGCTTTTCTGCGGCGTTAGCTCGGGAACATGGTGTCAACGCGAGCTTTGACTTTGGGATCCATTTGAATCAATGGCGGCCACTCACGGCGAAACCCTTCGCCCGCTAATTTCTTAGTAGCATCGAAGCCGAGTTTAGAGCCAATGGCAAGGTCCGCTGTCGCATGGTCGAGGACATCCGCCGGACCTTTCGTAAAAATGGTGTCTCGTTGAGGTTCTGTATTGGCACAGAGGCGGAACAACACGGCACTCGTGTTGTGAACATCCACATCTTCATCCACGACGATGATATACTTTGTGAACATCATCTGCCCCATTCCCCACATCCCGTGCATGATTTTGAAAGCCTGCATGGGGTATGTCTTCCGGATGCTGACGACGACGAGGTTGTGGAAAACTCCCTCGGCTGGGAGGGCGATATCCACGATCTCCGGGAAGTTCATTTTGAATATCGGGAGGAAAAGTTTAACGCTAGCTGCACCGATATAAAAATCTTCCATCGGCGGAATCCCCACGACAGTAGCCGGGTAAACAGCATCCTTGCGGTGCGTGATGGCGGTGATGTGGAATACGGGGTATTGATCAGCGAGCGAATAGTAACCCGTGTGATCGCCGAAAGGACCCTCCACCCGAAGCGGCTCAGAAGGGTCGATATAGCCTTCGATCACGAAATCTGAATTAGCTGGAACCTCGAGGTCGTTGGTTTCGCATTTAACCAATTTCACCGATTCTTTACGGAGGTAGCCGGCGAGCAAAAATTCATCCAAACCGTCAGGCAACGGCGCGGTGGCACAGAAAGGAAAGACCGGATCGCCACCGAGGAAAACCGAAACCGGCATTCGTTGTTTGGTTTGGTAGTAACGGCGACCGTGGCGGGCGGCAACTTTCTGGAGCTGCCAGTGCATCCCCGTGGTCTGAGGATCGTAAACTTGCATCCGATACATGCCGACATTGCGCTCGCCCGTATCCGGATCACGAGTGACGACGCACGGCAAGGTAATGAATCGACCGCCATCCAAAGGCCAACATTGCTGGATCGGCAAATTTAGGAGTGTAGGAAAGGGATCTCTGGGCAAGTTCGCCGAATAGCGTTCGGATAACTGTGCGATGGGCAGGGGCTCGGGCCAAAGTGAGGCGGGCTCGGGCGAATCGAATCGGTGGATGACCTCTTTACAAGGGCCGTTCGAAACAGTTTTTGGTTTGGCGTGGCGGAGATCAAGTGCGGTTCCCAAGAGCTTGATGGTTTCACGCACGCTGGTCGGAGGCTTGGCCTTCATGAGTTGGCCTAGCTCGGCAGCAACCTCATCGACGCTCTGGGCTCCCAAGCTCATCGCCATGCGCTTCCAAGAGCCCATGGTGTTGATCGCGAGAGGAAACGGGGATGGCTGACCATTGACGGTGGGCTTCTCAAACAAGAGAGCCTTGCCACCGCCGGGAAGTTTC
>SXQI01000228.1 GCA_005793025.1 Verrucomicrobiales bacterium | reverse complement strand
TCTGGATCAAATGTTGATGCAAACCCGGTTCACGCAATTTCCTTTACTCCCCAGTTATTGGCTCTCATCGAGCGTCCTCTACTGGGCGGAAGGAGCGATCGAAACCGCAGTTTTTTACGCGTTGGTGTTACTGAGCAATGTGCTACTGTTCGGCTTTTTGTGTTTCAACTATACCGGACGATTTTTTTACGATGCGGCATCAGCCGTTCAGAGTCGAAACAGTGTTTTTGGTGATTGGAAGTTCGGTCGAAATGGGTCTCAGAGAGCGACAGATCCATGGCCTAGAAAGGGTCTTCTCGAACGGGTGGTTGGTTGGATTCCTTTGCTGAAACCTGATTTAGCGGCACTCATCGTCAAGGACATCCGGATTTTCTGGCGCGACACCACCCAATGGGGGCAGACATTGGTTTTGTTTGGGCTTCTCGCTGCATACATCATCAATCTGCGTCATTTTTCAACCCAGTTGACCAACACATTCTGGGTGAATGCCGTTTCGTTCTTGAATCTCGGGGCCTGCAGCCTGAATTTGGCGACGTTAACAACTCGGTTTGTATTTCCACAGTTTTCGTTGGAGGGCAAACGAGTCTGGATCCTAGGGATGGCTCCACTCGGGTTGGTGCGTGCTGTTAAAACCAAATTCACTTTGGCTTTTGGTGCGTCACTGATCATCACCTTGGGGCTGATCCTGCTTTCCTGCTGGATGTTGCGTTTGGATTTTTCGCGCCTGAGCTACTTCGCAGTTGCGATCACCATCATGACTTTTTCCCTCAACGGACTCGCGGTGGGTTTGGGTGCGATTTATCCCAACTTCAGGGAGGAAAACCCGAGCAAAATTGTGAGTGGATTTGGGGGCACTTTCTGTCTCATTGTGAGTTTCCTCTACATTTTATTTTCGGTGGCATTATTGGCTTATGGTTCGCCATGGGTGGCCTCCGGTAGTAGAAGTGTTTCCGCAACGCTAACCTGCATGGGTTCGTTTCTCGGTTTGTCATTTTTAGTGGGATGGGTTCCTTTCTATTGTGGGCTCAAAAAGGTCGCTAGATTTGAACAAACCTGAATCCCCTTTACACCCAACGCGACGAAGCTAAATTCAGATTATGGGTCCACAGTACGACGATTCCGATTTTGTTGATGCCGATTATCAGGCCACTCCCAAGACGACTTACCCTAGCAATCCCCCTGCAGGGCCTGTTCCCGCGTCGAACCGGTCGCCTTCGCGTGAAGAATTAGAGTCCAAAGTGAGTGACACTCAACTCAGGTTGAGCGAGCTCAAAAGAGCACAAGAAGAATTGGAGCGCGAGCGAGCAGCACTTGAGGAATCCCGGCGTCGCCGGATCGAATTTCAAACGGGTCGGGAAGAAATGTTAGGTAATCTTCAGCGAGGGATTGGGATCCTCGAAGAGGCTGAGTTCACGGCTCGTCGGGATGCCGAGCAACTGAACCGTTCGCTGGTGGATTTGCGAGATACTCTCACCAAGGTGGGTGCGCTTCGTGACGAGGGATGGACTCAGGAAAACTGGTCCTCGGAATTGACTCGCGCCCTGACCACGCTGGAGAACGCCCGGATGGAATGGAATTCAGCCCGGATCAAATGGCCGAGGCTGGATGCTGGCCCAGTTCCGGATCAGAAGCCCGAGAATCCTGCGGGACGGATCACCGGCGGGTTGTTGACTGGCGATTTTAGAGAGCTCTGCCGCATTGGACTCGCGCTGACTTGGCCCATTGCTCTGATCGCGTTTCTCTTTTCGTTAGCGATCATTCTGCTGTTGGTGCGCCGATAAAAAACATGGGCTGGTGGAAGAAAAATAATCCTGATCCCCTTGATCAACGGTCCAAGGCACTGAAGTCCCAACTCTCCAATTTGGAAGAGGAGATTCGGAAGCTTCAATCTCAAGTGGACCAACCCGCCACCCAACCTAGGCATCGTTCCACGGTTCGACCCCAATCACCTCCATCGCGTCGGAACCCTAGTGCGATCCCCAAGGAACCTGTGTTTGAACCCGTTGATCGGTGGCAGCAGAAGTCAGAAACTCCTCCAACAGGGCCACATTTCAACGACCTTGGTGTTCGTAAATACGATTTGCTAGCTACGCTGCGACGGTTCAAAGATCATTTTCGAGGGCCCTCGTCAAACAACCCCAAGCTCGTTTCTTATCTTGCCGCAGGGAGCATTAATGGATTACGTCCGCTTCGGTATGAAAAACGAGTCGCCAGAAATCGATTCATCCTCCTGTCCGTGTTCTTTGTCCTGATCCTCTGGGGGATTCTCGCGATGATTTTTAACCAACGATAAGTCCTCAAGTTATTTGCGACGCGTCAGGGTCGAGTGGTGAGCTCGTTTTGAATGTAGGATTTAATGTGAGCCTCCAAAACGGTTAGGGGTAACGCTCCTTGGAGAAGGATTGCATCGTGAAACTTTCGCAAATCGAATTTTTGACCTAGCTCTTTTTCAGCGAGTGTTCGTAGTTCTCTGATCTTCAGTTGTCCAATTTTGTAAGCCAACGCTTGGCCGGGCCACACGAGGTAGCGATCCACCTCGACTTCGATGTCGTGCTCGGTTTTTCCAGCGTTCTCTTTAAAATAATCAATGGCTCGTTGGCGTGACCAACCGAGAGAGTGCATGCCTGTATCGACAACCAGACGAATCGACCGCCACATTTCATAGGTCAACTGCCCAAATTTCATGTAAGGATCCTTATAGAATCCCATCTCCTCGCCTAAACTTTCCGCATAAAGCCCCCAACCCTCAATGAAAGCGGTGTATTCCCCGAACCGTCGAAAATCAGGTTGGCCGGTCATCTCTTGCGCGAGAGCGAGTTGCAAGTGGTGGCCGGGCACGGCTTCATGCAAACTCAGTGCTTCCATTTCCCACTTAGGTCGAGAGCGGAGGTCATAGGTATTGGCGAAGAAAAAACCGGGCCGCCCCACACTGATCGCCCCCGGCTCATAATACGCCGTGGTTTGGGTTTTTTCCGAATACGATGGGATAGCCATCACTCCGTAGGGGAGGCGAGGAAGGGTTCCAAAAATGTGGGCGAGTTCTGGATCAGCCCGTTTGCAAATATCGCGATAAGCCGTGATGAGATCCTCCGGCTGAGTATAAAAAAACCGGTCGTCGGTTCGAAGGAATTTTAGGAATTCCGCAAAGGTCCCCTCGAATCGAAGGTTTTGGATGATCTTCCTCATTTCGGCCCGGATGCGCTTCACTTCAGCCAGTCCGATGTCATGTATCTGCGCAGGGATGAGCGCAGTGGTGGTGTGTGAGCGCGCATTGAAGGCATACCAGTTTTGGCCCTTGGGGAGATTTGAAAGACCTGTGTTCGTGGTCGCCCGTGGGTAATAGGTCGAGTCGAAAAAGTCGAGCAACCGCTGCCATGCAGGCTTCACCTCATTGAGATAAACTAAGGCTGCTTGGGATTGAAACCGCTTCTGGTCGTCAGCAGGAACAAAGGGTGGAAATTCGAGGAAATTTCTGAACAAAGGGCTCTGCTTGGGATCCACAACGATTTGGCTGCGGATTTGCTCTGACACGTTTCGGAGCGTGATTTTCGGCGGGGTAATGTTTTGTGCCAGCCCATCGCGCAAAACGGCAATGGTCTGATCGATCCAACGGGGTAACCCTTGCAATCGGGTTAACATATTCTCGTAATCAGCGAGACTCCCCTTC
>SXQI01000227.1 GCA_005793025.1 Verrucomicrobiales bacterium | reverse complement strand
CGGCGACGCATGACTCCCGTGTTGGAACAAGGGGCATCGATAAGGATAGAGTCGAACTGATTGTGGGCGGTTTCGTAAGTTACACAACCGACGTGGAGGCGTGCACAGTTTTCCCTCACGAGGTTGAGGCGCAAGGGATCAATGTCTTGGGCAACGATCGTGCCATCGTCCTGAATAAGCTGTGCGAGGTAGGTTGTTTTTCCGCCGGGCGCAGAGCAGAGGTCGAGAATTGTCTGGCCTCTTTTGACTTCCATTAGGCTGGGTGCAAGCAGTGTGCTGGGATCTTGGATGTAGAATCGGCCCTGTTGAAAAGACGCCAATTCGGCGAGCGGCGGGTGGCCCTGCAATTCGTAAACCGTCCCGGGCAATGTCCAATCGAAGTTCCGTTGCCGAAATGTTACCCGTTCGTTTTCCCAAAGCTTCTCCAACTCTGGAGCGGAACCACACAAGGTATTCACTCGTGCAAAAGTAGATGGTGGTTGGTTGTTCCACGCTAAAAGGGTGCGTGTTTTCTCTGGACCCCAACGCTTGATCCAACGATCCGTCAACCAAGCGGGGTGTGAAAAACCAGTTGCGGTTTCCGTGGACTTTAAGTTTTCGAGAGTCGTTCGAACGGTGGGTTTATCGCGGATGTATTGGCGGAGCACCGCGTTGATGAAACCTGATTGATGTCCAAATCCTAAACGCTTTGCCATTTCTACGGTCTCATGAACGGCGGCGTGGTCTGGGATTCGATCAAGCCAGAATATTTGATAGAGACCGAGACGCAGGAGGATTTGAAGAGTTGAATTCTGTTGTCGTTGATCGGTTTTTTTTGAAATCAACCAATCCAATGTGGATTGCCAGCGGACAACTCCATAAACAAGCTCCACCACCAAGCCGCGATCCGGGCCTCGCAACGGTTTCATTCCAAGGGTGCGTTCCGTGGCGACCTCGATGAATACGCTGCCTTCTGCATGGGTCTTGAGAATCTCTACGGCAATTTCTCTTGGTGTTTGTTCTGTCACAAGGCTATGATGAGGGACGGTTCATTGGCACGCGAGCGATATAATATGAAAGAAGAGTTTGAGAAACTAGTAGGCGCAGGCAAGTTGCAGCGCCTCCATGTTGAGACCTTGGTTCAGTTGGTGGAGCAAGGGTTCTGCATGCATCGATCCTGGGGATTCGGGCGGGTTGCAACGGTAGACATGGTGTTCTCGAAGATCAGCGTTGATTTTCAGAATAAACCCGGCCATAGCATGGATCTTGGTTTCGCGGCTGAATCACTCAAAGCTATTCCAGCGAACCACATTCTAGCGAAAAAACTTTCCGACATCCAAGGACTGCGACAACTTGCAGCACTGCATCATCTGGAGTTGATCAAACTAGTTCTCCTGAGCTACGACGGTCGAGCCACGATCGAACAGATCCAACAAGTATTGGTGCCCGATGTCATTGCGGATGATTGGAAAAAATGGTGGGAGGCTGCCAAGAAAGAACTCAAGAAAGACGGGCATTTTCAGATGCCTTTGAAGAAGACTGAACCCATCGTTTATCAAGTCAAAGAGACCACGTTGCAGAGCCGATTGTTGGAAGATTTCCGAGCGTGCAAAGGACTCAAGGCCCGGATCGCAGCAGGAAACGAGCTGCTTAAAGGGATGGCAGATTTGGAAGACAAAACTGCTGCTGTCACTGTGGTTGTGCAAAGTCTGAACGCTGACATCCTGAGCCACCAACGGACCCAAACAGCACTCGCACTGGAAGCTCTTTTCCTTCGCGAGGATTTACGTGCTGCAGTTCAAATCCCAACGACAGAATCGGAGCTCAACGAGAGCAACATTTGGGGTCAGGTCAACCGCCCGGGCCAGTTGTTAGAACTGATCCCTGCCTCAAAGCACAAACGAGCCTTGGCATCTTATCGGGCGACCTATCCCGATAAATGGGTCGATACCTTACTAGCGGGTTTGAACGGCATGTCCGCCAAACTCGCTGGAGAAACAGCCAACATATTGATCCTCGATGAAAAGCTCGAGGTATTGAAAGAGTTCCTCGCTCGTCTGATTAGTCATCATCAGGCCAGTAGCGAACTACTGCTTTGGTTGGCAAAAGAAAGATGTGATAGTTTTGCGGACATTCTCGGGCCGGAAGTTTTTCGAGCCATGCTGACTGCGATGGAACGAGATCAGTTCAACGAGAAACGATCGAATCGACTCCGTGATTTCATCATGGACGATCAAGCCTTGTTGGTCGAATTGATCGGATCAGCGGACTTGGAAATCATCAAGGATCTGACGCGTGCGTTGCAGTTGTCCCCATGTTTCGACGATATGGACAAGCGGTCCCTGCTTGCGCGCATCGTCAAAACGTATCCCGCGATTCAGGCACTGATCACAGGAGAATCCACCAAGCAAGAGGCAACGTTGGTCGTTTCTTGGTCGAGTCTCGAGCGTAGAAAAGAGGAATATGGTGAATTAGTACAGAAGAAAATTCCTGCAAACTCCAAAGAAATTGCTATCGCTCGAAGCTACGGAGATTTGCGGGAGAATCATGAATACAAAGCGGCCAAGGAGATGCAGAAATTACTCATGCGTCGCAAAGCCGAGCTTGAGGCCCAGTTAGTCCGCGCACGTGGTATGGATTTCAACAATGTAAAAACCGATGCGGTGAACATTGGAACCTGCATCCGAGTGACCGATTTGGCCAACCAAGCACAGGAAACTTACACCATTCTGGGCGCATGGGACTCGGATCCAGACCAAGGGATTATCAGCTACCTCACGCCTGTGGCACAGTCATTCCTCAACCAAAAAGTGGGGGCTGAAGTCGAAGTCAAAAGCGATGGAGCAACCCGGAAATTCCGAGTCGATTCCATCGAGTCCTATAAAGCACCCGAGACCGAGGGGGCTCCGGTTTCCTAATCTAATCAGTTTTTAAACACCATCTAACCCACCGTAAATGGTGGGTTTTTTGTTGGTTAATCGCCACGGGTGTTGTGGGATTTTCTCAACGCTTGTGATGAATCAAATTCAAGAACTCGCTACGAGTGCGTGCGTCCTCACGGAAGCAGCCAAACATGGAGGACGTGATGGTGTATGAATTCTGTTTCTCCACTCCACGCATCTGCATGCACAAATGCTGTGCTTCCACCACAACGCCTACACCTTGCGGAGCGACCAGTTCTTGAATGGTGGCAGCAATGTCATGGGTCATCCGCTCCTGAACTTGTAGTCGCCTCGCAAACACATCTACCAAGCGCGGAAGTTTAGAAAGCCCGATGACTTTGTTCGTGGGGAGGTAGGCCACATGTACTCGCCCAAAAAATGGAAGCATGTGGTGTTCGCACATACTGTAAAAATCGATGTCCTTCACGATCACCATCTCGTCCGAGCGCACATCAAACAGCGCGTCGTTCAGGACGGCCTTGGGATCAATCGCGTAACCTTGGGTTAGAAACTTCAACGATTTAGCGACACGGAGGGGCGTCTCAGTCAGCCCGTCGCGGTGCGGATCTTCCCCCAACAACTCAAGTTGTCGTTTTACAAGTTCCGCCAAGTCGTTAAGCGATGAATCCATAGTGGGTCTTTTCTCGTTACGCCTTCGATTTCCGGTTCACCTTGTGGATCGCGGCTTGATCGGTGCATTTCAAAACCATCTCGTCGATACAAACATGGGGTGGCCTCGATGCCACCCAATGGATCGCTTCCGCAACATCCTGCGCGGTGAGGGGTGTCACACCGTCATAGACTTTGGCGGCGCGCGCCTCATCACCTTTAAAACGAACCACAGAGAATTCAGTCTCCGCCAACCCGGGATCTACCGTCGAGACTCGGATTTGCGTTCCCGATAATTCCAGACGCAACGCCCGGGTGATTTGAAGTTCTCCCGCTTTGGCAGCGCAGTATGCGGCTCCACCCTCATAGGCCACACGTCCTGCGATCGATCCGATGTTGATGATATGCCCATCACTAAACGGCAGCATGAGCGGCAAGGTCGCCCTTGTCACTCTGAGAACCCCGAGGACATTCGTCTGCATCATGGTCTCCCAGTCCTCATCCTTGCCTGTCGCCACGGAATCGAGTCCCAGAGCTCCACCGGCATTATTCACCAACAGGTGGATCTGAGAAGTCACTGTTTTCGTCCAAGTTAAAAACTCGCTTACGGAATCAGAACTACTCACATCCATCGTGTGTACCCAAGCCGATGCCGCGCCGGCTTCCCGGGCTTGTTGAGCGACAGATTCTAATTTCGCCGATCGACGAGCTCCCAACAGGAGGTTTGCACCGCTTTTTGCGAATGCCAACGCCGTTGCTGCCCCGAATCCGGAGGAGGCTCCAGTGATTAATACCCAACGGTTTCTCATAGTATGGTTCAGTATTTAGACTCTCGATCAGTGGGTCGATGATTTGATCCGGCTTGAATCAAGGCCATCAAGCAACCTGATTTCGTATTGTGGTCGAGCCATTTCAATCCCTGCCTGAGCAAAGCGCACCAACAAACTTTGGTAGATCTCGTGGCGAATTCCGGGGAAGTTTTCTACCGTCGCCCACGGTTGTATCGTCAAGACAACACAGCCTTGACCAAGGGAAGCGATCCCAATACCCGAGGTCGGATCTTTCAGCACCAACCGGTTTTCGTTGAGAACCTCGCGAATCAATCCGATTGCTAGCGGGATATCCGTACCGTGAGCCACGCTGACTTCCATCTTCACCTGTCGGACCCCCCCATAATTGTGCATGATTTCTCCGACAATTTTACGATTAGGAATCACCACTTTGCTTTTATCGGGCTGCGCAAGGTGTGTCGCGAAAAGTTCAATGCCGACCACTTGCCCTTCAACCCCGAGCAGTTCCACGTAGTCACCCATGCGAAAGGGCTTCGAAAGGGTGAGGAAAATGCCGGAGATCAGATTTGCGAGCACCCCTTGCATCGCAAAACCGATGCCGACTCCCGCTACACCAATCCCCGCCACCAACGGAGTGATCGAGAGTCCCAAATTGTCCAAAGCCAAAATGAGCCCGAACCCGATAACGAGCAATCTCAGGATGCGCACGATGAGATTTCTCGCAGGCGGTTCCAGCTTTTGACGTTCCAATGCTTTACCTAGCAGCTTTCCCAAAAAGTGCGCGAGGGAGAAGGCGATAACCAACACCACGATCGCGGCTAACAACCCGGGCAAATAACGTTTGGTGAGTTCCAAAGCGACCTCAGGATCGATCTTCTCTAACATTCGTTGCGTGGAGTTCGTCGAATTCATCCTGCCCAGATGGTAATGATTCCCACCTCGGTTTGAAAATGAGTAAAACGAACCTTTTTTGCCCAAATTAAGTTGACTCAACGGTTGAAATGTTCGAGGGTAATTCATGTGAACTCCCAACCCCTTTGCTTGAATTCAAGCGGTTCTAAGCGGGCCGCTTTCACTCTGATTGAACTCTTGGTAGTGATCGCGATCATCGCGATCCTTGCCAGTTTACTTATCCCCGTCCTTGCCAAAGCTAAGGAGCGTGCGCAAAGAACTACCTGCATCAACAATTTCAAACAACTCCTTCTCGCCCACGTCCTTTATTTAAACGACAATGAGGATCGTATCTCACCACCCAATTGCGGTGGGGAGAGCGGATCCCAGAACAACGCGCTCCCTGCAGGTTGGCTTTATAAACCCGGCCAAGCGTTGCCGAAGAACGGAACGGATTACGGCCCCCAACTTGGTTTGTTCTACAATACCCTCCGGAGCCGGAAAATGTATTGGTGCCCAAACCACCCCACGAACACAGCGTCGTGGCGTCAGAGCAAT
>SXQI01000226.1 GCA_005793025.1 Verrucomicrobiales bacterium | reverse complement strand
AGCTTTACGACCCGTCAGTCCTGTGAAAGAATCCTTTTCAGCGTTTTTAATCGAATGAACACCCACTGGAGTTCACGCCCGCTTTAACCTTTTAGACAATATTCTTTACGCTACCTTTCCCGTTTCGCTGATGCGGTAGTCCTTAAGACCGCAGTGACGCAAGGTTTGATTCATATTCCTATTGGTGCTACAACCTCCGCCACAAATGAGTTTATATAGTAAAACGGTGCTTTGTTCGGTTCTTGCTTTCTGCACCGCCGCTGGTGCTGCTGAACTAGGAACCACCGCCAAATCCGGAACGGTTTCCTCAAACGCGTGGAACGAAGCAGAGATTGCGATCAAGAAATTCCAAGTTCCTCCCGGGTTTAAACTTGAGGTATTCGCGGTCGAACCTCAGTTAGCAAATCCGGTCGCCATCGCTCTCGATGAGAAAGGGCGCGTGTTTGTTTCCGAGACGCATCGTTATCGCACGAGCGTGTTGGACATCCGAAATTACATGGAATGGTATGAGGATGATCTGGCGATTCGCACCTTGGACGATCGGGTCGCGATGATTCAGAAACATCTTGGACCCAAAGCGATGGATCTCGCCAAGGAGTCCGAGGTTGTCCGTCTCTTGGTTGATCAAGACGGGAATGGACGTGCAGATCGATCAACGCTGTTCGCCGAAGGGTTCAATTCATTATTGGATGGCATTGCTTCGGGGGTTCTAGCCCGTAATGGCACAGTTTATTTTGCGAATATTCCCGATGTGACTGCACTTCAGGATCGGGACGGCGACGGCGTGGCAGAAAGCCGCAAGACCATTGCCCATGGGTTTGGTACTCGGTTCAGTTTGACCGGACACGACCTCCATGGATTGAAATTTGGTCCGGATGGAAAACTCTATTTCAGCATCGGTGATCGAGGATCGCATGTGGTCTCGAAGGAAGGACGCACCTTCAGTTATCCGGATGAAGGAGCCGTTTATCGATGCAATCCAGACGGATCAAACCTAGAAGTTTTTGCAACCGGTCTCCGCAATCCGCAGGAACTCGCTTTTGATGAGTTCGGAAACCTCTTCTCAGGTGATAATAACTGTGATCACGGGGATTCTGCCCGCTTAGTCTACATTGTCGAAGGAGGGGACACGGGTTGGCGCATTGGTTTTCAGTTCAGCGAACAAAACCCAGCAGGAACTTGGAACGCCGAAAAACTTTGGCAATTACCTGGTCCCGGTCAACCTGCCTATATTATTCCACCCATTGGCCACATCGCCGCAGGGCCGTCGGGTCTAGTTTACGCACCCGGAACTGGATTTTCTGGAAAACACCAAAACCGTTTCTATTTGTGTGATTTCCGAGGCCAAGCAACTGGCAGCGGAATCCATTCATTCAAGGTCAACCCTTCAGGAGCCGGGTTTACTCTTGGAGAGACGGAACATTTTTTGTGGAACATTCTTACTCCTGATTGTGATTTTGGTCCCGATGGTCGGATGTATATCGCGGATTGGGTCCACGGATGGCCGAAAAGCGAAAAAGGTCGAATCTACCGATTGTCGGAAACTTCCATGGTGAAGGATCCAACAAGTCTTTCGACTCAGGATTTGTTAGGTGCAGGCTTTACTAAGACTCGGAGCGAACGATTGGTTACCCTGTTACGTCATCAAGACATGAGGGTGCGTCAGGAGGCCCAGTTCAATTTGGCTGAGCGCGGTAAAGACTCCCTGAAATCATTACTCAAGGTCGTCAAGTCGAGCGACCATCAGTTGGCCCGGATTCATGCCATTTGGGCAATCGGACAATTGGGCCAACGCGATGCCGCACTCACGGATAACCTTTTGGAATTCTTAGGAGATCCCGATGCCGAGGTCCGGGCTCAGGCAGCGCGGGTTCTCGGGGATAATCATCGAGCAACTGCAGAACCCCGTCTGATGGCCCTGTTAAAAGATAGTTCCCCAAGGGTGCAGTATTTCGCAGCACTCGGACTCTCCAAAATAAACACTCGTGATTCGTTCAACGCCGGCTTGGATTTGTTACGAACGAATAACGATAAAGATACCTACCTACGCCACGCAGGCGTGATGGTTTTGACGGCTTCGAAGGACTCAAAAAAAATCGCTACTCTCGCCAAAAACCCATCCCCTGCAGTGAGGATGGCTGCGGTGTTGGCATTGAGACGTCTCGCTTCTTCAGAGATCGAAGCTTTTGTGGATGATGAATCGGCTGCGGTTGCTGTGGAGGCTGCTCGTGCGATCAATGATCTTCCGATCGTTGGGGCATTAGGATCCTTAGCAAAAAAAGCCAACGCCAGCCTAGACAGGTTTACCGATGGCTCTAAGGACACCGTCGATTATCGGACCCCTTGGATGCGTCGGGTCATCAACGCCAACTTTCGACTTGGAGGTGCAGAAAACGCCCAGTCGTTGGCTCAGTTAGCCACAGATTCAAAACAATCCGACGCGATTCGCAAAGAAGTCCTGCTCATGCTGGGACAGTGGCCCACTCCTTCCGCTCGTGACAAGGTCACAGGGCTCTGGCGTCCATTGGACAAGCGGGCGGCCGAACCCGCAACTTTGGCATTGGCGGCAGCCTCGGAAAACTTGCTGAAAACCTCTAGCCACCCCGTCAAAGCTGCAGCAGCGAGCGCGATTGCCAACTTGGGAATCACTGCCGCAGGAAAATGGCTCATCGAATTGGCGAAGGACTCATCCACACCTGAACAAACACGCATCGAGGCTCTGAATGCTCTCGCCAAATTGAGTGACCCAAGCCTCGCCGAAATCTTGAAGGTCGCACAATCGGACGCCAACGAGGCGGTTCGTAAAGCCGCAACATCAATGATGGCAAAAACTGGACAGGTCGATGTGATCAAAGATCTGGCAAAAGTATTAGCGAATGGAACGTTATCAGAAAAACAGAACGCCTTGACCTCATTGGCAACGATTAAAGGAGCAGATGCCGACAACCTTTTACTCGACTGGCTCAAGAAAAGTAATCTGCCCGGTGAGCTGGAACTAGACCTCCTACTGGCTGCCGCACAAAAGACCGATAGTAGAATCATCGCCGAATTGAGTGTACGTGAGCTCCGGCTACCCAAGGATGATGCGCTAGCAAGTTACCGCTCGACATTGAAGGGGGGAAATCCGGAGCTCGGACGAAAAATCTTCTTCGAAAAAGCCGAGGTCGCATGCACTCGCTGCCATAAATGGAATGGGGAAGGTGGCGAGGTGGGACCTGAGTTGGCACAATTAGCGAAAAACCAATCGGCAGAATATTTTCTTGAGGCAATCCTGTTGCCGAATGCCAAAATCGCTCCCGGTTTCGAAAGCGTTCTTCTCACCACGGGTGATGGAACTCTTTATGCGGGTGTGCTGAAATCTGAGAATGATCAGATCATCGAACTCAATTCGCCGGAGGATGGGCTGTTGAAAATAAAAAAGACAGACGTCAAATCGAGAGATCGAGGTCTGTCTGGAATGCCCGAGGGCATGGGGAATATCTTAAGCAAACAAGAGTTGAGGGATTTGCTGGCCTTTTTAACGAGTGGTCGGTGACCGAGAGCGCACGCGACCATGATCACTGGTCGCGTGCTTTCGAGAAACTGGGATTATTTCTGAGCCAAGGCGGACTCGACCGCTTTGAGGAGATCATCGGAATCTGGTTTGGTCTGCGGCTCAAATCGTTTGAGCACGGTACCATCCTTCGCGATTAAAAATTTGCCGAAATTCCATTTAATATCCCCGGGAAACTCCGCATCCTTTCCTGTCAATCGTGCGTAAAGAGGGTGGCGTTCATTTCCGAGGACTTTGACCTTGTCCATCAAAGGAAAGGTGACTTTGTATTTAGTGGAGCAAAACTGTTTGATGTCTTCGTTCGTTCCGGGTTCCTGACCTCCGAAATCATTGCAAGGCAGTCCAACAACCGTGAAACCTTGAGCCGCATATTTTTTCTGCAATCCTTCCAACCCTTCATACTGAGGGGTAAGGCCACACTTAGAGGCGACATTCACTAGAAGTACTACTTTGCCTTTGAAACTCTTCAACGAAGTAGGTTGCCCGTTGATGTCTTTCAACGCGATGTCGTGAATGGATGGTTTGGATTCGGCCATAACAATTTGAGTCAGCGTTAATACGCATAACATTGACAATAGTTTGATGATCATAGCGGTTTGACTCTCGTCCGTTCATCTGGCTTTGTCGAGGGTGAATTGTGCGGTGTTTTTCCGCATCGACAATGGCACCGTTCCTCCGCATAAATGACGGTATGTTTCCTAACCAATTCAGGGTGGCATGAAGGCTGGGAGCATCATTGGTGCGGCGGTGAGTAGCATGGCACTCGCTTGGACAGTAGCTCAACAAGCCCAAGTGAAACCCGACGCCGTAAATGAGCGGACAGAAACCAAAGTCTCCGAGTCACATAAAAACGGCAAATACAAGCGCATGACTGAGACATTCACCGACAAAGTTTTGGTTGCCCGAAAAGAGGAAGTATCGGTTAAGGACAATGGCCAAGTTGATTACGTGTTCGTCAAACTCTTCCGTGATGGTGAGATGACGTATGCATCAACGCTCTACAAATCGGAGAACCGAACCATTCGGAGCTACTATCATAGGGGCAAAATGATTGTCGAAGAAGGAGACGAAGATGGCGATGGCTTCTTTGAAACGATGTTCCTCTTCGATGCGAAGGAGCAGCCAGTCCAAGCTTTTTCAACGAGGAAGGACGGGACGGTGACACAGTTCAGCAAGGAAAAGCTCGCGGAACTCAAGAAGTCATTCCCTAGGTTCCAAGAATAACCACCCGTCCCGCACAAAAGGTGTAAAGAATCTAGGTGTGCTCAGGCCGTGCCGGAGGAAGTCTGCCACCCGCACCTGCCGCACAGCCCTAGCACTACTTTTCGCTACCGAGCACGCGACGTGCAGAGGCCGACCTTCTGGGGAACTGTGCTGTGTTTTTTTCCCCATCGACAACGGAACGGTTCCTCCTGCATAAATGACGGCATGTTCTCAATCTCATTCAAGAAGGGGCTTTTAGTTGCTTGCGCCTCGGTCATCACCATCCTCAATTCCCACGCTGCCGACATTGGCACCGGAGCCGACTTCAAAGGCCCAATCGGGCTTCAGCTTTATACCCTTCGGGCCGATTTTACCCGGAACGTTCCAGTAACCCTCGATAAAGTACGCGACTACGGCGTCAAAGAAGTGGAGCTTGCAGGGACCTACAACCTTTCTCCCGAAAAGTTTAAGGAGATGCTCGATGCTCGCGGTTTGAAACCCATCAGTGGGCATTTTGGATACGATCGTTATCAAACTGACGTTGAGGGCATTGCAAAGGAGGCAAAAACACTGGGGCTCCAGTATGTAGGCTGTGCGTGGATTCCACACAAAGATGACTTTGATGAAGCCGAATGCCGTGATGCCATCAAGAATTTCAACAAAGCAGGCGAAGCACTCGCTAAACATGGCCTTAAATTTTTCTATCACACACACGGTTACGAGTTTTCGAAGTATGGCGAAACCGATCTGTTTGACTTGTTGATGTCCGAGACCAACCCGAAATTCGTCAATTTCCAGATGGATGTTTTCTGGATCGTCTACCCCGGTAAAGACCCCGTGGCACTATTAAAAAAATACGGTT
>SXQI01000225.1 GCA_005793025.1 Verrucomicrobiales bacterium | reverse complement strand
AGGAGACACCCACAGTAGCCTGATCGACGACCCTAAGATTAACCCCATGATTTCGGGCGACAGCACAAACCGCTTCGGAAGATCGAGGCCCAGTCCGAACGGTAATCGTGTCGAAAAAGACCTTTGTTTGAACCTCAAGTCCCAATCGACGCAATCCCAGAGCGAGCAATGTGGTCAGAAGGTGCAATCGCTGGGCAATTTTGATCAACCCTTCCGGGCCGTGATATACGGCATACATGGCGGCCATATTGGCCAGCAAGGCCTGAGCCGTACAAATATTACTGGTCGCTTTCTCCCTTCGGATATGTTGCTCGCGAGTTTGCAACGAAAGCCGGTATCCGGATTTACCTTGAGCGTCCTTGGAAACCCCAATCAATCGCCCCGGCATCTGACGTTTGAAACGATCGCGGGTCGCAAAGAAACCAGCGTGCGGCCCACCGTAACCTAACGGAACACCAAACCTCTGGGCACTCCCGACCGCAACATCCGCACCAAATTCACCGGGAGGCGTGAGAAGGGTTAATGCTAACAAATCCGTGGCAACCACAAGTAACCCGCCCGCAGCATGAACCTTTTCCGCGAAATCGCGGTAGTTATGAAGCGACCCGTCGGTTGCGGGATACTGGACCAACGTGCCCAGCAAATCGGCACTCGGTTGGTAGTACGTGTGGTCCCCAACTTCAAGGATTATCCCAAGCGGCTGGGCCCTTGTTTTGATAACGGCTATCGTCTGCGGATGGCAGAGTTCGGAAACGAAAAACCTTCCCCCTGACTCCATTGGCTTTACCCCGAGACAAAGTGCCATTGCCTCAGCAGCCGCAGTCGCTTCGTCCAAAAGCGAGGCGTTTGCAATCTCCATTCCGGTGAGATCGCTGATCATCGTTTGAAAATTCAGTAGCGACTCGAGCCGACCTTGCGAGATTTCCGCCTGATAAGGGGTGTATTGGGTATACCAGCCCGGGTTCTCAAAAATATTCCGTTGGATCACCGCAGGCGTGATGGTGTCGTAATACCCCATTCCGATGTAGGAACGAAAAACCTTGTTCTGGCCTGCGATTTTTTTGAGATTCGTTAAAAGTTCAAATTCAGATGGTTCCGCCTCAAATTGAAGCGGCGTGGTGGTCCGTAGAGCTTGAGGGACCGTTTTGTCCACCAGTTCCTCCAATGTTCCTAGCCCCAACGTGGCCAGCATCGCCTCTCGCTCAGCCAAACTCGGACCAATGTGTCGGTTCACGAACCTGTCAGGGTGGGTTATCCAGTGTAATTTCAAATCTTGTTCTTGGGTCAGCGGACTTTTTTCCAACATCGGGATAACTTTAAAAGCGGTTGAGTCAGATGCAAGTGAGTTTGTTAAACCGAAAAAGCTGCAGTTCCAAGGTTGGCTTTGGACGCTCTTTCAGGCAAAATGGTGCAAATCATGAAACAAACCCTTCGTTGTTGGGTCATCGGTTTCGCTTTGGTCGCGATCGCAACTTCGGCACTATTCGCAGGAGAATCCGTGACGCTTCACACTCGCTCACGGGCTAAAGCGGCTTCTTTTCGGGAGAAATCGCAACTCCTAGAAAAACAGGTCGAGTGGGATGCGGCCCGCACAGCGGTGGTGATCTGCGATATGTGGGACAAGCACCATTGCCCGGATGCCACTGAACGGGTGGGTGAAATGGCTCCCCGAATGAACGACGTCCTGAAAGCCGCCCGCCGCAAGGGGATGCTGATCATTCACTGTCCGAGTGATACCCTAGGTTTTTATAAAAACCATCCCGGACGCAAACTTGCCCAGTCGGCCCCAAAAGTTGAAACCAAGATTCCCCTCGCCGGTTGGTGTTCGTTGGACGGGGTGAAGGAACCCGCACTCCCGATCGACGACTCGGACGGCGGTTGCGATGGTTGCCCAGAATGCCCGGGATACGGGGCATGGACCCGCCAGCATCCAGCCTTAGAAATCCACGAGGGTGACGCGATCACTGATTCTGCTGAAGCGTTTTATCTGATGCGCCAGCGGGGAATTACCAACGTGATCATCATGGGGGTTCACATCAATATGTGTGTGCTCGGAAGACCTTTTGCGATCCGGCAAATGGTAGCTCAAGGTCAGAATGTGGTTCTGATGCGGGACTTAACCGACTCGATGTATAACCATCGAAAACCACCCTTCGTTTCTCATTTCCGTGGCACCGAATTGGTGGTCGAACACATCGAACAGTATTGGTGCCCTAGTATCACCAGCACAGATTTATTAGGGGGAGAACCTTTTAGTTTCAGAGGAGACGTCCCGAAACGAATTGTGATGATTATTGGCGAGAACGAATACCAAACTTCGGAAACCTTGCCGGATTTCGCCCGTAAAGAACTGGAATGGCGCGGGTATGAAATCTCTTATGTGCAATCGTCATCAACTGATGGCGATCCGAAATTTACAAATTACGAAGCGATTAAATTGGCGGATTTAATCTTGGTCAGCGTGCGGCGACGCACCCCTCCGAAAGCGATGATGGATCTGCTCCATGCTCACATCGATGCGGGCAAACCCATTGTTGGTATCCGCACGGCGAGCCACGCTTTTGATGCAACACCATCCGGCCCGGAATACGCATCTTGGTCGAAATTCGACGTGGATGTTTTCGGAGGACACTATCAAGGGCACTACGGCAACAAGCCTCCCACAGCCCCGCACACCATGGTGGAACGAGTCGCTTCAAATGCCAACCACGTGGTGATGACCGGCGTTTCCCCCGCTGGTTTTAAATCCACCTCACACCTTTATAAGAACCATGATCTCGCCGTAACTACCATCTCACTCTTACAAGGTAAGGTCGAGGGACAGACTCCTGTCGAGCCTGTGGCGTGGGTGAATACAGCGCACGATCGTCGCGTTTTCTACACCTCCTTGGGAGATCCGGGTGATTTTCAACTCCCTGCTTTCCGACGTCTGCTCCTCAACGGAATCCTCTGGTGCCTCAGGGATCCATTACCTCCCGCCGCCACTGAAACTGCGAATCTTCCCCCTCCACAAAAGCCTGCTCCGCCCGTGACTCAACCCGCTGCAGCACCTGTTGCCCCCGAACCTCCCCAAGAAACCCAATCTCCCCCACTCAGTCCGAAAGAATCCCTTTCAAAATTCCGTGTAGCGGAGGATTTGGAATGGGAGCAGCTGCTGAGCGAACCCCAGATTTCTCAGCCAGTTTTTCTTAATTTCGATGAGAAAGGTCGAATGTGGGTGGTCGAATACCGACAATACCCCACACCAGCTGGGTTGAAAATGGTAAGCCACGATAACGTCTGGCGTTCGGTCTACGACAAGATCCCACCACCGCCTCCGAATCACTTTAAGGGAGCAGATCGAATATCGATTCACGAAGACACCAACGGCGATGGAACTTACGATACCCACAAAATATTCTTGGACGGCCTGAACATCGTGACCTCAGTCGAACGCGGCCGAGGTGGAGTCTGGATTCTAAACCCACCTTACCTCCTCTTTTATCCTGATCGGAATCAGGATGACCAACCCGATGGCGATCCCGAAGTTCGCCTTGCTGGATTCGGGCTTGAGGACACCCACAGCGTTGCCAACTCACTCCGTTGGGGACCCGATGGTTGGCTTTACGCTGCCCAAGGCAGCACCGTCACCGCGAACATCCAAGTCTATGGCCCTGACGGCAAAGCGAAGAACCCAAAGCCGATCTACTCTCAGGGTCAAAACATCTGGCGTTATCACCCTGAGAAACGCATTTATGAAATCTTCTCAGAAGGAGGTGGCAACGCCTTTGGCTGTGAAATCGACAGCCAAGGGAGGATTTTTTCGGGACACAACGGCGGAGACACTCGAGGGTTTCACTACTTCCAAGGTGCGTATCTCCAAAAAGGCTTCGAGAAACACGGCCCCCTCTCTAACCCCTATGCTTATGGGTATTTTCCATCTATCCCTCAAGATAGTGTCCCTCGATTCACTCATAACTTCATCATCTATGACCACGGACATTTGCCAGCGCGCTACACCGGCCACCTGTTCGGAGTGGAACCATTACAAGGCCGGATCGTACAAAGCGAAATCGTTCCGGATCGATCTTCCTTTCGCACCAAGGATATAGCCCGACCCTTAACGAGTGACGATCGTTGGTTTCGTCCCGTTGATATCAAGGTCGGTCCCGAGGGAGCCATTTACGTTTGCGATTGGTATGACCAACAGGTTAACCATTTCCGGAATCACGAGGGAAAACTCGACACCGAAAACGGTCGCATCTACCGGCTTAAAACCAAAGGATCCGCTTCGGTTGGATCTAAAAATTTAGCCACTCAAACCTCGATACAACTCGTCGAACGATTGGCTGATCCCAACCGCTGGATTCGCCAAACAGCGTTACGCCTCCTCGCTGACCGTAAGGATGCTTCCGTGATCCAAAAACTGGTTGCTGCACTCCACCAAACTTCCGGACAGATCAGCCTAGAAACCTTGTGGGCTCTGTATCTCTGTGGTGGTCTGACGGATTCAGAAGTCAAAAACGCTCTAAAACATCCGAATTCGTCAGTGCGACTTTGGGCTGTGCGCTTGGCAGGTGACGAAAAAATGGTTCACCAGAGTGTCGCGAAAGAGCTGACTGCACTGGCCGCCTCAGAACCCGATTTAGAAGTCAGGAACCAACTCGCTGCCACCGCTAAACGTCTCCCCGCCGATCAATGTTTGCCGATCGTTCGCAACCTCTCCAAAAGAGATGAGGACACCCAAGACAACCGAATGCCGCTCCTGATTTGGTGGGCCATCGAAGCCCAATGCGAGAGCAACCCTGATGCGGTGGTCGCACTCTTCAACGAGGATTCCTACTGGCGCGAACCGTTGGTGGAAACTCATCTGATCGATCGGGTGATCCGCCGCTTTGCCCAAGCAGGATCCCAGCGCGATTTGCTCACCTGCGCCCGACTTTTTAACTCTTCTCCATCCGTGGAACACAGTCGGCGACTGATCTCCGGATTTGAAACTGCATTCAAGGGACGCACGTTGGCTGGCCTCCCTGAAACCTTGACCCGAGCGATGTCCCGACATGGGGTTGGTTCCGCAGCTTTCGCTCTGCGCCAACGGGATCCCCGAGCGATTCGCCGAGCGATTTCAATCGTTGCGGATGAAACCGCCTCTCGCAATGAACGGTTGGAGTTCTTGGGTGTGCTGGCGGAAATGAAAGTGCCCGAAGCAATCCCTGCATTGACCCGCGGTTATCGAGGAGTCTTCAAAGACGACGGCTTGCGGCAGGCGATTTTATCGGCGTTCCAACCCTACGATGATCCTTCGATCGCGGAGATCATCATCAGTGCCTATCCCGCTTTGGGGAAAGAGTCCCTCGCAACTGCCCAGACCCTCCTCGCGAGTCGATCGGCTTGGGCGTTGATTTTTGCTCGTTCCATCCATACCAACGGAATCTCGTGGTCAGGTTTTGGAATCAAACCCCAGACCATCCCACTCACGATCGTCCGCAAACTCAAACAACACCCCAACCCTGAGCTTCAGGCTTTACTCGAAAAACATTGGCCGACAACCCGTGTTCCAACCACCATCGAAATGGAGAACAAAATCGTCCAGTTCGCTCGAACGATTCGCACTAGCACAGGGGATCCCTACCAAGGCCGCACCCTTTTTCAGACTACCTGTGCCAATTGCCACAAACTATTCAGTCAAGGTGCTGAGGTCGGCCCAGATTTAACCGTCCACAATCGCGCCGACTTAGAATCCATGCTTCTCGCTATTGTCAACCCAAGCGCGGAAATCCGCGAAGGGTTCGAAAACTATTCTGTGGAAACCAAGGATGGTCGGTCTCTTTCGGGTTTCTTAGTTGAGCAAGACGAAAAGATTCTTGTCCTACGCGGATTGGATAATCAAAACACGGCTTTTGCACGATCTGATCTCTCCGAGGTCAAACCGGCAGGTATTTCTTTGATGCCAGAAGGGCTGATGGAGGGGTTTAGTGATGACCAAGTTCGCGACCTCTTTGCCTATCTCCGAAGCACCCAACCGTTGATCGGAGAGCCTCCCCGCAAGCTTCCTTTAAAGTAAGATAGAATTAGCCGAATTCTCGCACCGGATAAAGCTTGCCACCACTGAGGTTTAGACCTAGGAAAACCAGTGTGAACCGCCGTGATTTCTTACAGTTAGGTGCCGCCTCTTTGGCAACCTCAGCTCTCCAACCCGCTTTTGCGGAAGTCCTAGGCTCCAAACCCAAAAGGGTTGGATTAATCGGCTGCGGTTGGTATGGGAAGATCGACCTGTTGCGCTTAATTCAAGTCGCACCGGTAGAAGTCGTCTCCTTGTGCGACGTCGATCGCCAAATGCTGGAGGACGCAGCAACCATCGTTTCCACACGGCAAGTCTCTAAGAAAAAACCACGCACTTACCGAGATTATCGGGAAATGCTGAAACAACGGGATCTCGACCTCGTTCTCATCGCAACACCTGACCACTGGCATGCTTTGCCTATGATCGCCGCTGTTGAGGCAGGGGCTGATATCTATGTCCAGAAACCTATCAGTTTGGATGTTGCGGAAGGTCAAGCCATGCTCGCCGCAGCTCGCAAACATGGACGTGTGGTTCAGGTGGGAACACAACGCCGCAGCACTCCGCATCTGATCCAAGCCCGTGATCGGATTATCCGCGAAGGAAAACTCGGTAAAATTGGCCATGTGGACATTTATTGCTACTACCACATGCGCACTCGGGATAATCCTCCGGATATTGCTCCACCTGAATCTTTGGATTACGAGTTTTGGACTGGCCCAGCACCCCTCAGACCTTACAACCGAATCGTTCATCCACGTGGGTGGCGTGCGTTCAAAGAATACGGAAACGGGATCGTGGGGGATATGTGCATCCACATGTTGGATATGGTTCGATGGATGCTCGATCTAGGTTGGCCTACCCGCATTCGGAGCAACGGCGGAATCCTCGTGGACACGAACAGCAAAGCGAACATCCCTGACACCCAAACCGCCACCTTCGAGTTCGGTAGTCTCAACGTGGTCTGGCAGCATCGAACCTACGGACACGCACCTGACCCCAAATACCCGTGGGGCGCGACGATCTACGGTGAGAAAGGGACCCTCAAAGCCAGCGTGAACGGTTACGATTTCATTCCAATGGGTAAAGGGGATCCAATTCACGAAGAAGTGAAATATGAGTTCGATCAGTATCCAGAGGACAAAACCGAGAAAGATATTGAAGGCCACGTCGCCCCAGCAGTGCGGGGTCACATGAGAGACCTACTTGCCAACACGATCACCCGCGGCCGACCAGTGGCCGACATCGAACAAGGGTTTATCTCCACCACCTCTTGCATTCTTGCGAACACGGCCCTAGAAACGGGGAAAATGATCACTTGGGATCCCGTGAAAGGCGAGGCAGTCAATGATCCACAAATCAATCGCCTGTTGCAGCGTCCCTATCGAGCACCTTGGAAACATCCTGCGGCAAAAACTACTTGATCCGCTGCTGTGTTGCGTCTGGATCAGGCATTGGTCGAGCAGGGATTGTGTGAAAGCCGGGAAAAGGCCAAGCGAGCGATTCTTGCCGGTCTGGTTCGCATCAAAGGTCAACTGGCGCACAAAGCGAGCGACTCCGTCAAACCCGGTGACGCGATCTCCGTGGATGGGTTAGAAAAGTATGTCAGTCGAGGTGGACACAAGCTCGAACATGCCCTGAGGCATTTCGGCATCGACGTCCAAGGTTTGCGAACCCTCGATTTGGGTGCCTCAACCGGCGGATTCACGGATTGTCTGCTGCAAGAAAGAGCGACTCGAGTCTGGGCTATCGATGTTGGGCATGGTCAACTCGCATGGAAACTCCGGCAAGATCCTCGAGTCACCGTCATGGAACGGACGAACGCCAGAGAACTCACCCCTGCTCATTTCGCTCCAGATTGGGAAGGTGCGGATCTTGCCGTCATTGATTGTTCGTTTATCTCCCTCCAAAAAATCCTACCTGCTGCCGTTGCGTTGCTACGGGTTTCGGGTAGAATTGTAGCGCTGCTCAAGCCCCAGTTTGAAGCCGGAAAAACGGAGGTCGACAAAGGATCTGGCGTCATCCGCGACCCGGCCATTCATGAGCGAATCATATGCGAGTTGCAAGATTTTGTGGCTCAGCAGATTTCATTGCGGTGGCATGGAATCACGGAATCCCCATTGCTGGGTCCAGCAGGTAACAAAGAATTCTTGGTGCTGATTGAAAAAATTGCCTAAACCCATTCGTCGTGTCGCCCTTTTTGGTAACCCAGAAAAAGCTGGGGCTGGGGAGTTGATTGCGCGCACTGCCGCCAACGCGACGGCAGCGGGGATCGAGATCTTGGTGGAAACAAACACAGCCGAAGTCGCCGGATTGATTGGCCAAGATCGCGGAACTCTCCGCGAAGTGGCTGCCGAGGCGGATCTGTTGATGGTTTTCGGTGGCGATGGAACAATGCTGGGAGTGGCGAGAGATCTAGCAGATCGAAGTACTCCGATGCTGGGGGTGAACACTGGAGGGCTTGGATTTCTGACCACGGTGGGAGCAAGCCAGTTATT
>SXQI01000224.1 GCA_005793025.1 Verrucomicrobiales bacterium | reverse complement strand
GGTGAGCGACCCCGTGATCCATTGCATCGGCAGCCCAGATTGCATGCATCAGTGCCTGACCAGAGGACGAGTTATCACTCAAAATGTTCGCCACAATTTGGTGACTTTTTCGACGAACCAATTCCCGCTGGGCACAGAGACGAACGTTTTTTGACGAATGATTTAACGCATTTCCTAACTGAACATCCGTTGCCAAACACGGTTTCCCCATCGCAGTTGCGACGAACCAATCTGGCTTTGGTTTCGAGGAATCCAGCCCGGTCGCTGTCAGCTTCCACACGCGGCCCACCTTCACATCTTCCTTCGTGTCTCGATGGGCCCAATCACAAATTAGGATCGATTTTCCGTCTGCCGATTGAGCGATTCCCACAGGTCGAAACTCTGGCGGAGGATCAAGGAATAATTCCTCTGAGTGCACGACCCGATAGGTCGCGCCCTCCTCCTCGGTGAGAACTCTTAGGATTTGCCGTTTCCCAAAGTCAGCCAAAAACAAGTTTTCCCTGTAACTGTCCGGGAGTCCGTCCTCGGTGTTGGCGAAAACCCCCGTGGCTGCTCCCCCACCAAAGTCGTGCATCATCCATAGCGTGTGAGGTTGGCGCGGCACAAAGTCATGCGGATAACCGTAGAACCCGCCTTCTACCATATGGGTAAGCCTACCCATCCAATCATGCTCGTCTGTGTTGTCGTAGGTGAAAACTGCGTCCTCCGAATTAATGCCAACATCCAGAATGTTTCGAACCCCAGTGGAATAAATCTCCATCTCCGTCCCGTCCGGTCTCAGACGAATTATCCCGCCACCTTGCAAATTAATCCGTCGACCATCTCGTCCGACCGCTCCGAATATTCCCTTATCCCCAACCGCCAAATAAAAAAACCCATCCATCGCCAACTTAAAATTCGCGGGCACATGATCGTTCCAGTCCAGAGCCCATGGATTCGGGTTTGTGTTTTTTAGTAAATCTTCCCGATCTTTTCCCACTCCGTTGTCATCCTGAAAAACCGTGAAGAATGGATTGTGAAGCACGAACAATCTACCCTCCAAGTATTGCATTCCGAATACGGCGTGAAGGTTCTCTGCGAAAACGGTTTTGCGTCCATCCGAGTGAATGCAAATAATCCTACCTTGGGCGGTGGCAACCGGAACCCGGATATCCATCGGGTCTTCTGCAACAAAAACACGTCCGTCCGGAGCACTACAGATCACGGATGGATGGAGAACCTCTGGGGCTTCCGCGATCAGCTCCATTTTCCAACCCGCAACAGGAAGCACTTCCGGAGCACCGAGTGCGGACAGGGCGATGTTTACACAAAACGCATATCCCAAGAGAATTCTGTGAAAACTCATAAAAAATGATCGAGAACCACTAAGCTAAAACCGCAAAAAAAACAATCCAACATCCAAAAGTATCCGTTCCTTCCCGAGGTGGAATTGACAGCAGGCTGTCAGCCCCCTTAATTTGTTTCATAGATTATATGATCGCGTTACAGAGTTCGTTGGTGGAGCTGATTCGGAAGACCTCTGCGGAGCTTCCGGATGATGTGCATCAAGCTATCCTCAATTCTCTCCTCAACGAGAAAAAGGGCACAATTGCTGAATCTGCTCTGAAGATTATTGACCGCAATATTGTGCTCGCGAAGCAAAAATCTCAGCCTATTTGCCAAGACACAGGCAGCATCATCTTCTATGTCAGCGGGCCTGTGTTTTTAGACCAAATCAGTTTTGAAACCACTGCTCGGATAGCAGTGACCGAGGCTACTAAAAAAGGGTTTCTGCGCCAGAATTCCGTCAATTCGTTGACTGGCGTGAACGATGGCACAAATGTGGGACCGGGTTCACCAGCGATTCATTTTCATCAACATCTCGCACCCACGATCGAAGTAAGACTCATTCTCAAAGGAGGGGGTTGTGAAAATGTCGGTGCCCAATATTCTCTGCCGAACGAAAAGCTCAAAGCAAATCGGGATCTCGATGGATGTCGAAAAGTCATCTTGGATGCGGTTTTACAAGCTCAAGGCAAAGGTTGTGGTCCCGGAATTCTCGGTGTCTGCATCGGTGGAGATCGAGCCACTGGATACGAGTTTTCAAAACAGCAATTCCTTCGAAAAATCGATGATCGAAACCCCATCCCTGAACTCGATCGATTGGAGGCCGATATTGTTGAAACCTCGAATCGGCTCGGGATCGGACCGATGGGATTCGGGGGAGAAACTACTTTGCTGGGTGCCAAGATTTGTGCAGCAAACCGGTTGCCAGCATCATTCTTTGTGAGCATTAGTTACATGTGCTGGGCTTACCGGCGCCAAGGAGTCACTCTAAACCCTCAGGGTGAGATCAATTCTTGGCTATATTGAGAATCCCATGATCCATCTAACCATTCCATTCACGGAAGAAAAAATTCGCGCCCTAAAAGTTGGAGACGCGGTGGAAATCAGCGGAACGATTTTCACGGGTAGAGATGTCGTTCACAAATACCTCCATGAAGGTGGAGCGTTACCGTCTGAGGTCAACCTGCGAGATGGAATCATCTATCATTGTGGCCCGGTTGTGATGAAGGATCCGACAGGTCAGTGGCGAGTCACTGCGGCCGGTCCCACGACATCCATCCGAGAAGAACCTTATCAGGGCCAAATCATTAAAGATTTCGGGCTCCGAGGAGTGATAGGCAAGGGTGGAATGGGTGATCGCACCCTAGAAGCCTGTAAGTCGGCAGGATGCGTCTATTTTCACGCGGTTGGAGGAGCTGCGCAAGTGCTCGCGGAATGTATCACCTCCGTTGAGAGTGTTCATTTCCTGAAGGAGTTTGGTTCACCTGAAGCTATTTGGGAACTCACTGTTGAGCGGTTCCCGGTTGTGGTGACGATGGATTCCCACGGTCAATCTCTCCATCGAGAAGTCTTAGCAACAAGCACAGCGGCGTTAGCCAAATCGCTTTAGCCGCCCTTGGCGAAAAAACGTTAACGTTTCTGGAGCTTAGAGAGAAGACGTAGGATTTCCACGTAGAGCCAGAGAAGCGTGACAAGGAGTCCGAAAGCAGCATACCACTCCATGTAGGTAGGAGCTCCCTGTTCAGCCCCTTGCTCGATGACTGAAAAATCTAGGATCAGGTTTAATGCAGCAACGCCAACTACCACGAGGCTGATTCCGATACTCAGCATCCCCCCATCATGAAGCATAGGAGTCTGCACACCAAACATCCGCAGAACGATTGTCACCAAGTAAAATAACGCGATCGCACCGGTGGCGCACAAAACACCACGGGTAAAGGCGGGTGTGGCTCGGAGCCAGCCTAATCGGTAGGAAGCCAACATGATGAGAAGGACACCCAAGGTTAAACCAATCGCATTTAGGACAATCCCCGGATACTGTTTCTGCATCACTGCAGAAAGGGCACCCATCACCAAACCTTGGCACAAAGCATAAACGGGGGCCGAGATTGGAGCCCAATTCGGCTTGAAAACCGTGGCTAGGCAAGCAATCAACCCACCAACCACACCTGCAATCATCACGGGTGTAAAATTCTCACCGCGAGAAACTTGCTGCCAAGTGTATGCGCCAGAGCAAATGACCAAGAATAGCAACGCGGCAGTCTTCATGACTGCCCCTTCGGCGGTCATTCGTGCACCGCTAAGCTCGCGTTCATTTCGGAATGTGGTATCTTTTAATACTGGATTGGAGGATGTCATACTTGTCCTAAGTAGGGATTATTCTCAGCGAGTTTTTATAAAATGCCAATAGTATTTGTAACAAAATGAATCGACCCGTAGTTCTCTCCTATTATTTGTTTGCTGGCCTTTTAGTTCTGATGGGGTTTCTGCACCTAGCAACCCCTTTCTTGACGATTCTCTTCGGCTACCTTGTGCTGGAAAAACTTCAAGTCGTTACTCGGAACAAATGGTGGGCGGTGGTTCTCATGGTGTTGCTCATGACATTAGTCTCATGGGGATCGATCTTTTTTTCCCGCCAAATGTTCACCGCGATGCCTGAACTTCTGGCGAAAGCTATTCCGGCCATGATCGATTATCTAGACAACCATGGGGTGACACTGCCGTTCGAAGATCCACAAGGACTTAAAACCATGATCGTGGAAAGTTTCCAGCACCAATGGGGCAACCTAGGAAAACTGGCGGGCAATCTAGTTCATCAAGTCGTTTTTGTGATTATCGGATTGGTGATTGCGGTCGGTCTTTTTTTGAATAAGGAACTCGACTTCGAACGCCACACTCATCTGACGGCTAACAACTACTATTCCCTGACGCTCAGTGCCATAGCTCAGAGGTTTCATTCTTTTTATCTCAGCTTCGAAAGAGTCATGGGTGCCCAAGTAACCATCTCGATTCTCAATACGGGATTCACCTCAGTTTTTATCACCAGCAGCCATCTCCCCTACCCGGTTATGCTCATCGGGATTACCTTTTTGTGTGGTTTATTTCCCATCATTGGAAACCTTATCAGCAACACCGTGATCATAGGGGTCGCGTTTTTAGTCTCTCCAAAGACCGCATTGGCAGCACTAGCGTTTCTCGTGATCATCCACAAACTTGAGTACTTCCTGAACAGTAAAATCATCGGCGACCGAATTAAAAATCCAGTATGGCTCACTCTGTTGGGCCTGCTCATCGGAGAAAGGATCTTAGGTATCCCAGGAATGATCCTTGCTCCTGTGATCCTAAACTTTATCAAAGTTGAAGCGTCGCAATTGGCCGTGCCAGTGAGCGAGTCCATTCCGACCACCAAAACTGTGCCTCTGGATTCCAAAGCTTGAGAATGATCCTGCCTGTAAAATAATGGCTTCCATTGATTGGGAATTCCTGACGAAATGGAGGGACACCACTATGAGAACAGAAATTTTTTACAAAATCATCGCGGTTCTCACCTCTGTTTGGACCCTGAATACTGGATACTGCAAAGATTCCCTCCCAACCCAAATCCGCCATTCTTACCTAGTCCTCGGCGCGAAAACAGCAATCATCGGTGAGGACGAAAATATCCAATGGGAATACAAAGGGGGTTCTCGTGATGGGTTTGTCCTGCCCAATGGTAATGTTCTCATCGCTTGGGCTGATCATGTCGAGGAGGTGACTCGTGATAAACAAACCGTGTTTTCTTACAAGAAGAGTCCAGACAACGGCGAAATCAGCACCGCACAACGTCTTTATAACGGCAATACTTTAATTACTGAGCTCGGCTCGCGACCTCGACTTCTCGAGGTTAACCCACAAGGAACTATCACAACGGAGGTTGCTCTGCAGCCTGAGACTGGAAACGTCCACATGCAAACCCGGATGGCCCGCCAACTTAAGAACGGTAACTATTTGGTTCCCCACCTCATGGCATTTGCGATCAAAGAGTATTCACCTGAAGGAAAGATCGTTCATACGCTCAAGACTGACCTTGATGAACTTGGAGGTCGCAAGGATGAGAATTGGCCTTTCACTGCCATCCGACTCGATAATGGCAACACCTTAGTGTCACTCACCCATGGTAACAAAGTAGTGGAGATGAATCTTCGCGGAGAGGTTGTTTGGAAAGCGGACAACCAACATGTCGGCGGTCTTTTTAAAGATCCGTGTGGGTCACAACGTTTGGCTAATGGAAACACCGTTATCGGAAGCCATGCAGCCAACCAAGGCGTCTCCATGGTTGAACTAACTCCCGACCGGAAAATCGTTTGGACGAGCAACCACCCTCTTGCCGCAGGAGTGCATGAATTCCAAATCCTCACAACCAACGGGAAACCCGAGCCGGGCATCCCGATGAAATGACCCACCTAAATTCTCAGGGGTTCTGTCTCAGTCCGTAACTTCGGTGTCGAAAACCGCTGTTTGAACTTGGTCAGCCACTTTGAATTGGATCCAAATCCGGTAATTCCCCTCGACGGGGAATTCATAGGGCAAGGAAATCGAAGACACCCTAGGTCCGTGATGTGCGTGACCACTGCCATGATCCGTTTCGGAGTGATCAATGATCGGGGTATTGGCTCCGACGGTGGCCGAGGTTTCTCGCTGTGCTTTCTTATCAAAGAACGATTGCGCAGCCATTGAGAAATTACCCGCCGGATGAAGATGCGAAAAAACGGAACCATCCGAGCGCATAATCGCCGCATGACAGAGCATTCCCATGTAAGGAACCAAACTTACCGGTTGTCCTGATGCATCACGAATCTCAAAATTTAGCCCCGCATCCTGTCGAACGCGAACTGGTTGCCGTGTTTTCCATTCCACGACAGTTCCGTCAGTTAATTTAAACTTTAATTCACCGCGCGGATTCTTCGGCACTGGAATTCCAGAATACACCGCCCATGAATCATCGGGGTCTGGTTTTACACCCGTTTTGGTTAAAGATTGGATTGGGAGAGTCGGAACCTCTACAGAATTTGTTGCAGTGGAACTCAAGACTGAGCCCTCCATCGTCAAATCACATAACACCTTGTATCTACCTGCAGGCAGTGGTGGCAGCGGCACCTCAAAGTTTTTGCCACCTGTGCGTACGGGATGTAGGTGTGCGAATCCATCCTGCACTCCTTCACGAATCAAGAACAAGTGAAGCAATTTACCATGGTCCGGAATAAGCGGCAGCGAATAATTGGGTCCAAACGCAGTCTCTCCTAACGTGAGGCGGAGGATCGGTTGAGTTCCCTCCATTCGCACCGCAGCGGTCATGTCTGGCCAAGCACCCCCTCTTAATTGTGTCCGGAATTTTGCTTCATCCGCGTTCCACCATCGTCTCCCCCCAACCAACCCCAAAAGCAGTATTGCCGTGGTAATCCCAGCGGCAATCCGCCCGTTCCGGCGTTCCAACTTTCCTACTTTCAATCCCGGGGCTAGACCGCTTTCCCGCGCCGCAGCAGCTACGATGAGCACACCACCAAAAAACAGAACCAATCCCAAAACCACCAAAATCGTGCCTAAAAACCGAGGCATCGGCAATTGACTTAATGGCACTGAACTCACAGGAATCTGAACCTTTCCGGTTCCGAGCGGGCCGGCGAGTTTTACCTCAATTGTGTAAGAACCCACGCTCATTAACCACAATTCACCAGAATAAAGGTTTGTTTCGCCTTGAATCAAAACACCGAGATCAGGAGGCGGGGCGTTGGTGACCGCCGTTCTGGAAAACAACGGCGAAAAGAAAACATTCTCCGGTTGAGTCCCCTGCACTCGAACTGAGATTTCTGCCCGCCCGGGAACTACGGTCGGCATACGGATCGTGATTCGAGCTGCATAAGATCCCACTTCGCCATCGTAAAAAATGTCCGGACTGCCGACATGGGCTAACCCAAGCCAAGGCAAACACACACACACCAAACCCAGAAACAATCGTAGTCCCCTCAACGTCTGACCTTTCTCATCCAATCACCCCAGACTAACCCCAACCATGCGCTCACACTCGCCACACCCCAACAAAGTAAGACTCCCGAAAACCTCAGGTAATCGGAATTCATGTTTGACTTCTCTACTCGCCAAAACTCCTGCCGATAAATCCCGGGCCTCGAGCTGTATGGCCAATACCGATTTCCACCAAAAAACCAATTATCTGCAGCAGGAGACAACAGGAATTTTGCAAAATACCACTGAACCGCCATTAAAATCCCTAAGAATAAGCCACCCAACAACAATGCAAGTCCTAAGGTTTTTAACCATCCTCCACGGTCCACCACCTTACTCAGGACCAAATCAATTACGATCGCTGGAACAACTACCAACAATGGGAACGCAGGGGGGACCATGTGCGTCACCGGATTATAGATGGGAGCTAGCATCGGTTGTGCCTTAAAAAGCGGGAGGATCCACATCATCAGACAATCGATCAACATGTAAACCAAGGCCACTCGAGTCGCTGGCCATGAACATTTTCCTGCCCTCCCCATCGCAACCAATCTCATCGGAAAAACCATTGAACATGCCAAATAAAACAGTCGTCCGTGTTGATGATTCGGAAAAGTAGTTTCAGTAATGAAAACTGCTCCTAAAACCAAGAACACACCACCCACATATACAAAAAGGCCAGAACCCGAAGTATCTTGGCGTTGATTTTGCCGGGAAAGAACTAAAAGCAATGCCCCGACACTGATTCCGAACATCCCTAACCCCAAGACCGCATGGGGAGGACTAATGATCTTCACGTCCAACCCATATGCATTGTGCCACCAATCGTCGAATGGTCCTGAGGTAATCATTGCGATGGCACCCCAAATCGCAACCCAAGCGCCCAACGGGGCCCGCGCACCCAAAATAGACACAGAAGCACCTTCACGTTCTGGACCCAACAAAAAGGTGTACTTAATAGCCAGCCAACCTCCTACGAATCCGCCCATCGCACCCCCAAGATAAATCGCCATGTGCGCAGGAGTCCAAAACGTGTCCCTCCCGATGGACATGTGCCAAGAAATATCCCAGATCAACCCGACAGTGATGCTGGTGATTGCGAAAGCCAACAAATACCCAGTCCAAAGAAATTCGTCGAATCCGGCCCACGGCCGAACCTTCGTATTAAAATCTGCCGCAACGGGCGAAACAGCATCCATAACAAAACGCTTAAAAAACGGTTACCTACCAAATCTCTGACGGGAAACTCGCGACCCCTGTTACATGAACGAGCCTAGAAAGTCAAACAAACCCAAGCAAAAAACGGGAACATCGGATAACCTCTGACTGAACTCCCTCAAGGCTAAACCCTTTTTGCTAAGGGCAACGTGAAGTGAAACGCGGTAAGTATCCCAGGTTGGCTTTCGACCCAGACCTCTCCGCCATGAGCTAGAACGATATGTTTCACGATTGATAAACCTAGCCCCGTACCTCCCTGATCCCGCGACCTAGCTTTATCGACCCTATAAAAACGTTCGAACACTCGCTCCTTGGCCTCAGCGGGAATTCCGGGTCCGTCGTCACAAACCGAAATATCTAAAAACTCGGCACTTAGAACCCGACAGAACACCGTCACCTTTCCCTGAATACGTCCGTATTTTATGGCATTCTCAATTAAATTAAACAGCACCTGTTGAAGACGAGCACCATCTCCCCAACATTCAAGATGCTCCTCAACACCATTGATTAAGGATATTCTGCGGTTTTCTGCGCTAGATCTGAGATCCTCAAAAACTTCTTGGACTGCAGTAAAAATTGAGATTGCCCGTGCATTCAGCGTCACCGGGGCCGATTCCAATTTGGAGATTGTAAGAAGGTCTTCGATTAACACGGTTAATCGATCTGTGTGTTTATTGATTGTTCCTAGAAAACGTGTTGTGACGATCGGATCATTCTTTGCACCATCAATTAGAGTTTCTACGAATCCTTTTATAAGCGTCAGAGGCGTCCGCAGCTCATGACTCACATTCGCCACAAATTCCCGCCGAGTATTCTCTAGTTTCTTTAGGCGAGTCGTATCGTGGAAAGTAAAAATGCTTCCCTGTCGTTCGCTTTCTCGGTTCAAAAAAGAAGACGCGTTGATCTCGATAGTGCGCAGCTCCAACCCTGGAAGTTCAATTTCAATTCCGCTCACATGAAGTTCGGTCCTCAGTCGATTGTTCACCTCTACCAACTCCCGCAATCGAAAACCTTCCATTAATGTTTTGCCTTTTAAATCTGGTGCTAGTTGGAACATGCGTAGAAGCGAATCGTTCACTGCCCGAACTCGGCCTTCCGAATCTAATAGCAGAACCCCTTCCAACATGCTGTTGATGAGAGATTGCTGATGGGCCTCGCGTCGATCATCCTCCGTGTCCACCGAAACTTTTAAGCGGTTTATCTCGACGATCGTTGTGTTCAGTTTGTGCTGTACTTTAAGACATCGACGACGACACACAAACCACCCTAAACCTAATCCGAGTGCGGTCAGTATCAGGAGAATCGTCGACTCCATAGCAATTTCAAGGAAAGTTAGGTATCGTTCAACCGATACCCGACACCACGAACCGTATCTAAATGCTTGGCGGCTTTTCCAATCTTATCGCGCAAACGGCGCATATGTGTATCCACCGTGCGAGTATCAATCATACTCTCATAGTTCCAAACATCCTGTAGAAGTTGATCCCGTGTCTGCACTCGGTTCCGCCGCTTGATGAGAATTGTTAGGAGTTTGAATTCGGTGGCCGTAAGGTCAACCGGTTTCCGGCTCACGGTGACAAGGTGACGTGGAATGTCGATAAACAATTCACCCACCTGATGGGTCTCACCTTTTTCGGATTCCGTTTGTTCCTTTTTCAGAAGATTCTTCACCCTCAACACCAACTCCCTCGGGCTGAATGGTTTCGTTAGGTAATCGTTAGCCCCCAACTCCAACCCAAGCACCCGATCGAGTTCTGAAGCCTTGGCTGTGAGCATCAGGATTGGGATGGAGGCGGTATTCACATCGCGTCGGAGCAGCTTGCAAACCTCGAGACCATCGACCTCAGGAATCATCAAATCTAGGATTATTAATTGTGGGATGAGTGAGCGGGCCTTTTTTAGTGCTTCAGCCCCATCACCCGCAGTTATGCAAGCAAAACCAGCTGCCTTCAGGTTAAACCCGATCAACTCGATAGTATCAGGTTCGTCGTCAACAATGAGAATACTTTGACTCATAAGTTCTGGGACGCAGAATCAGGACTAACATGGCAATGACGAATGTCTCGGCTCTCGTATAAGTAAACAACTTCCTCTGCAATATTAGCCGCATGGTCACCAACTCGTTCCAAACTCTTGGAGATCACCATTATATTCAACGCCCGGGTGATGGACGAGGCGTTTTCGATCATAAACGCCAGCAAATCCCTGTGAAGTTGTTTGTGGATTTGGTCCACTTCTTTATCGCGAGGTACGACTGCGCGTGCTTTTTCAGAGTCTCGATGAACAAACGCATCCAATGCATCCTTAAGCATTGCAAGCGCGAGTGACCCCATTCGAGAGACATCAACATACGCGTTGAGTTGGGCCTCGCTGTTGAGCGCGATGGCGCGTCTAGCGATAGTTGTAGCCTCGTCACCAACGCGTTCTAGGTCGCGAGTTATCTTCATCGCGATGGTGATCAAACGTAGGTCAGAGGCTATCGGGGAGTGCAACGCCAACATACTGATACACAGTTCGTCTAGCTCCACCTCCATCGCATCCAAAAGTGAATCCGCTTCGATAACCGCTCTTGCTTGGCTGTCATCACGTTCGACAAGCGATTTGAGGGAGTTACTGACTGCTTCCTCAGCAAGGCTCGCTAGTGTCAAAAGTTTATCTTTAAGAACACTGAGTTCTTGATCAAAATGACGTTGCATAAGACTTCCTTGAATACGATCTCGACTTAACCAAAACGACCCGTGACGTAATCCTCCGTCTGCTTCTGACTTGGATTGGTGAACACTTTGCGAGTGGTATTGAATTCGACCAATCGTCCAAGGTAAAAAAACGCGGTGTAGTCTGAAACCCGAGCCGCTTGTTGCATATTATGGGTCACGATGACAATCGTATAATCCTTCTTAAGATCCAAGACGAGTTCTTCAATTCTAGCGGTTGCCAAAGGATCCAAAGCTGACGCTGGCTCGTCCATGAGCAATATCTCAGGTTGAATTGCGACTGCGCGAGCGATACACAACCGCTGCTGCTGCCCCCCGGAAAGTCCTAAACCACTCGAATGGAGACGATCCTTTACCTCCTCCCATAATGCCGCTTGGCGAAGACTTTTTTCCACCATTGCATCGAGATCGGATTTCTTTTTCATCCCATGAAGTCGGAGCGCGTAGGCGATATTCTCGTATATTGATTTAGGGAAAGGGTTGGACTTCTGAAAAACCATGCCGACCCGCTTCCGAAGTTCGATCACATCCACCTCCGGCCCATAAATATCATGACCTCCGATTTCACATCTGCCATCAATCCGAACGTTATCAATCAGATCATTCATCCGATTGAGGCAACGCAGCAGTGTGGATTTTCCGCATCCCGACGGACCAATAAAAGCGGTGACCACGTTTTCACGAATCTTCAGCGAAATCTCAGCAAGTGCCCGAGCCGCCCCATAATAGAGTGAAAGTTCACAAACATTGATGATTTCACGAGTTTGTGTCGGGACAGAACTGTTGATTAGGTTTTCTGCAATTTTTGTGGTGAGTGGTGCGGCCATAGTTTGGAATCCCTATACTTACTGAAACGACCTGAGTCGTCGTCGAATCCGAGCGCGAACAAGCACCGCCATTATATTCAATAGAAATGTCAGCAGGAGCAATGTCATGACCGTGGCGTAAAGCAATGGTCGCGTCTGTTCAATGTTTGGTGACTGAGTTGAAAGGATGAACACATGGTAACCAAGATCCATGAATGGATCCGTCAGTGCTTTTGGCAGGTCTGGATAGAAACTCACGGCACCTGTAAAAAGTATGGGCGCAACCTCACCTGCAGCTCGACTGATCGCTAAAATACCTCCGGTAAGGATTCCTGGCATCGCCTGGGGAAGCACAATTCGCAGGACTGTCTCCAGTTTTGTGGCCCCCAAAGCTAGACTGGCTTCTCTCAGTCCAGGAGGGATCGATTTCAACGCCTCCTCGGTAGCTACGATGACCACAGGAAGCGTCATTACAGCTAATGTCAACGAAGCCCACACAAGGGCTGGCTTTCCCCAAACGGCTTTCGCTGCTTCCGGGTGCAGCATTTGGTCCATGTGACTGCCGAGATAATTCAGGAAGAAACCCCATCCAAATAAACCGAACACGATCGATGGCACACCTGCCAAATTCGCAACCGCACCGCGGATGATACGAATTCCGAGCGAGGAATTCTGGGCGTACTCAGTCATGTAAAGTGCTGTGATCACACCAACGGGGATGACGAAGATCGTCATCAGGATGATTCGTGAGACCGTGCCTATAATCATTGGAAGCACCCCGGCAGTCTCTGGATCGTACATTCCTCGATCCACCCCTGTTGTAAGGAAACGCCATGTAAAGTGTGAGTAGCCGTTAAAAACAATATTCCCAAGGATTATCAACAGGATTGCAATAATGAGGTAAGTGCACACCCCCGTAACCCCGGTGAACAAAAAAGACCACGCGTCAAAATGAGTGCGACTGAACTCCGCTGTAGACCTAGGTTGACTCGATGACGTCTGCATCAGGCTTTCCCTTCCATTCGTCGTTTCAGGCGGTGAACAACGATGTCTCCGATTAGATTCAACAGAAATGTGACCGCGAATAACAAGGCACCAAGCATGAATAGAATTCTGTAATGGTGGCCGCCGAAAACAGCTTCGGCTAACTCGGCCGCAATCGAAGCCGTGATGGGACGTGACGAATCAAATAGACTCCAAGAAAGCACACTTGCCGAACTGGTCATCAAGACAATCATGGTTTCCCCCATAGCGCGACCGAAGCCAAGAACCGCCGCTGCAAAGACCCCGGGAAGCGCGGCGGGTAGAACGATTCGATACGCTGCCTGCCAGCGGGAAGATCCCAGTGCTAACGCCGCTTGAGTGTAACTCCGAGGCACACTGGTCAGAGCATCTTCTGCAATCGAGAACACCAACGGGATAACAGCTAGCCCCAACGCAATTCCAGCTAGGAACGCATTGAGTCGAGTTTGGTAACCGAAAACATTCTGCAAAAAAGTTGCCATCACGAGCATGGCAAAAAAACCGAGCACAACAGATGGTAAACCTGCCAATAACTCGATCCCCGGTTTTAACCACTCTTTAGCTCGGGCGTTCGCCAACTGTGATACGTAGATAGCGGCACCAAGAGCGATAGGCAGTGCAAATGCCAAGGCAATAATCGAAACCTTAAGGCTGCCTACAAGGAGTGGCACGATATTGTATTTGTGAATTGTTCCAACCGGTTGCCAAATGTATTCGGGCTGTGTGTAGCCTGACCATTGGTAAGGCCGTAAAAGATAACCCCACTGGGTTGTGTTGATGTTTGCATCCTTATCCGTAGTTTCTGATTGCGATGCCTCCACTCGGAGTTCTAAGAGCATTTTGATTGTTTCTGCATCGGCTTTAGCAAACTCCTCCTCGGTCATGTTCAGATACTTACGAAGGTCTGGTCTTGAAAGCTTCATTGCCTCATCTACTGCCAGAGACGGTCGAACAGCAGCGCTGTCCATCCCCCCGATGATGATGGGTAAGGCCTCACGAGTGACGAAAAGAAAAATTAGGAATACGATTACGATTGCAGAATAGCTCACGAGCCGGATGACTTGTTCAATCAACCACTCGAGTGGGCGAACTCTT
>SXQI01000223.1 GCA_005793025.1 Verrucomicrobiales bacterium | reverse complement strand
CTCGATTAAGAAAATGAAAAACACCCAAAGACCAGTTTACCGCAGGGGGCGCGAGCTAGGGCTCGCCGCTCGCCCCCTGCTCGTTTTATTTTGAATCTGAAGCCCTAAATACTGAAGTAAAAAACTAAACCGAAAAACCACTTACACAGATTGCTTTACAAAGCCGTAGTGCCTGCCTTTACCGGCTTAAATTCCTTAGCTAAGCGCTGGGCCTCCCCACGTTGCGAAGAGGTCAGTCCGTTTCCATAACCTCGCATGAATGCTTTCTTTCGAGAATCGAGATCCTCATCAAAGTCCTTTTCCCCAGAAGCATGGGCAATAAGAAACCATTTGTAAGCCATGACGGGGTTTTTGGCTGTTCCCTCCCCAAAAGCAATAGCCATTCCCAAGAGGATCTGAGACTTAGCAAACCCTTGTTCAGCTGCCTTCTGCCACCATCTCACAGCTTCTGCCGCGTCCTCTGGAACACCCCTACCGTTGTAGTAGCACATGCCGACGCCGTGCTGAGCATCGAGGTTCCCTTGCGCGGCGGCCTTTCGCAACCAGTTGATGGCTTTCGGGTAGTTCTCCTGAATACCGAACCCATTATAGTAGGCAGCACCGACTTGGTATTGAGATTCGGCGTGCCCTTGATCCGCAGCCTTGCGGAACCATTTTACCGCCTCCTCATCGTCCTCTTCAACTCCCGCACCAAGGTAATAGGCCATCCCGACTCGATATTGGGCTTTGGCGACGCCTTGATCTGCGGCCCTGCGGAACCATTTTACCGCCTCCTCATCGTCCTCTTCAACTCCCTTACCAATGTAGTAAGCCAAACCGACTTGGTATTGAGATTCGGCGTGCCCTTGATCCGCAGCCTTACGGACCCATTTCACTGCCTCCTCATCGTCCTTAAGAACTCCTTTACCCATGTAGTAAGCTATCCCGACTTGGTGTTGAGCCTCGGCGTGGCCTTGATCCGCAGCCTTGCGGAACCACTTCGCAGCTTCCACCAAGTCCTTAGTGATCCAGTAACCATCGGAGTAACAGGTTCCTAGTTCGAACTGAGCCTCGGCGTGGCCTTGGTCTGCAGCCTTGCGGTACCATTTCACCGCTTCCACCAAGTCCTTAGGGACTCCGTCGCCCTTGGCGTAGGCTTTCCCGAGTTTGTAATCGGCTTCTCCGGCTTGGTTCTTTGGCTGAGGTTCCTGAATCGAAGCAACAGCAGGAGCTGGGGTTTCAAGGTCAGAGAGTCGAGCATGACGCCTTTTCCACGGAATCGAAGCAACAGCAGGAGCTGGGGTTTCAAGGACTGGTTGCTCTGCCTTAGGTGCAGTCCAAAACTTTTTCCAAGAACCACCAACCTGCTGGGTAGGGGATTTCAACAAAGGATGATAACGAACCAAATAGACGATCGTTCCGAGACCCACCACCAAGAGAATGATAATCTGCTTAACTGTGAGGGAATTATTGAAGCCTATTGTTTCGGATGAGTTACTGACGCCGAATTGAACCGTTTGATTGCAGTAAGGGCATGTCAACCACTGCCCACGCTGATCAAGTGGAACCTGCACACTTTTACGGCACTGGGGACAGTTTCCCGATTGAATTCTAATACTGCTCATAGGGAGATAGGATTCAGGTTAGTAGAGAACCGAGAGGATCGATCGGAATGGTTTTTTGCCTTGGTTTTGTTCATAGCTTTCATAAGCAAGGTGAAGCACCTAAAGAATATGTCAAGGTGTTTCTAGCACTTTTTTAAACGCGATTTTCCATCGCGTTTTGTAAACCCGAGTCGGACGATTTGTTCACCAAGGTTGCTTGGAAGTCAGATGGTTGCGTTTAAGGTTTCCTCGAAGGTCAGTGGGTTCCCGAAAAACAATGGACCCAGCATTTGGCGATAATCGGATCGCCAGTCTGCACTGGTTCCTTTGGCGGGGAGACGGCAAGTTCCAGGCTTGTCGCCAGGCCGAAAGGTTTCCTCGTGAGGCAGGCAGGCTTTTTCCCAAAAGGTGCGCTCGGCGGCGTGCTCCATGCTTCGAATGTGTAGTCTCGTGGTAGGAAATCGTACCTGATGGGATAGGGCAACCGTGGTCCATGTCCCCAAAAATATTTTTGGCCCCCTTCCGCGACCGCTTCGGGTCTGATAATCCGTTTATCGGACCGTCTGGGAAGTGGTGTTTTAGTTGTCTTGCGTATTACCATTGCAGTAGGTATACTATTTCCAATGGTAAGCACTATTACAACCGTAACTACAAAAATGCAGGTAACCATACCCGAGGAAGTTCGGCGCGTCTTCCCTGTCCATGCCGGGTCCAGGCTCTCCTGGTCGGTCGAGGGCGACGCGCTTGTGGCTCGCCGCGTCCGGGGTGCCAATGAATTGCGCGGGTGCCTCCAGTCCGAGGTGGCGTTTCCAGGCATCGAAGCCGAGAAAGCCGCCGTGGCCGCAAACCGGGCCAGTCACTACGCGACCAAGCATCGCCGAGCATGAATCGCTACATCCTCGATACCAACCTGCTGATTCGCTTCCTGCGCGACGACCACCCGACGATGAGCCCGGCGGCAGCCGGTCTGTTTCACCAGAGTGCGTCTGGAAAGGCGGAGCTATACTTGGACACCACGATTGTCGCGGAAGCCGTCTTTGTTCTGACAAGCTTCTACAAGCAGGGAAAGGGGGAGGTGGCGGACGCGCTGAGGGACCTGATCACGGGCTGTCGGCTCAAAGCCACGCAATCCGAGGTCACACTGGACGCCTTGGAACGGTTCAAGGCGCAGCCGGTTGATTTTCCCGACGCCTTGGTGGCTGCGATTGCGGCGACCCACGGCATTCCCGTCGCCTCCTTCGACCGTGACTTCGACCGGTTCAAGGATATCCGGAGATTCGAGCCCTCCGGGGCCTAATTGCCTTGAGGTTTTATGCCAATGTCCGGGGTCGAAAACTTTCCTGAAATAGATTGGACGCCCCCTGAAATAGATGCAGAAGAGTGGGGTGATGAAAGTCACCGACCACTACTCTCCGCAGGGCTGCGGCCATCATTTCCTCGAAAGTGGGGGGGTTCCCGAACAACTTTGGACCCAGCATTTGGCGATTATTGGCTCGCCTCCTAGCGGCGGGGTCAGCGGGCGGGGGCCTTTTTGTCGATGATGAATTCGTCGCGGATTTTTCGGTCGATGTCGTAGGCGCGATAGACGAGGCGATCGCCGCTGACTTGGATGTCGAGGGCTTGAATCGTCGAGACGTTGGTGAAACCGACTTCGGTGTAATCGTATTTGCCTTGTTGATAATATTTCACACCAGAGACCGAGACGATGTAGATCGTGCCATCCGCCGCAGTGGCGACTCGTCTTTTTTCCTTCATGGGAAAGGTGCGAAGGTAGGCGTGATCGTGTCCTTGTAGCGCGAGATCGACATGGTATTTATCGAAGATTGGCGTCCACAAATCACGGACTCCTTCGTTGTCGCGTGTCAGGCCGGATGAATAGGCTGGATGATGATAGGTCGCGATTTTCCACGTCGCTTTGCTGTTCGAAAGCGTTTTCTCCAGCCAATTGGTCTGTGAAGCAGCCGGTAGATTGGAATCGAGGACTACGAATAATGCGTTGCTGTATTCAAAGGAGTATGCCCGCTCTTTCTCAATGTTCGGCGGTCCATTCTTCATCAGCGTGAATTGTTTCAAATACAATGTGGGATGCCCGCCTTGGCATTCGTGATTTCCCAAAACGGGTACGAGTTGGCGTCGATCGTAGATTCCTGCCGCGTTATAAAACAGGCTATCCCAATCGTCGCGGTCCGCTCCACGGTTCACCAAATCGCCAGCCATGATGTAGAAGGCGGCATCAGGTCGTTGCAGGTACGCGCTCTTGAGCATGCTGCCCCAACGATCCAACCCGTTTTGCGCGTCGCCCATATACATAAACGCGAACGGCTTCACACCTGCAGGTGCCGTCGTGAACTCGCTCTCCTCACTCCATGTGTCGTTCCCACCGCTGCCGACGGAGTAGAGGTAGGTGGTGTCGGGCTCGAGCCCTCGCAGCACCACGGCGTGGCGATGAACAGTGGGATCGTTGAGGTTCATCGGCGTGGAGAGAACTTCGGTAACCGCTTTGAGGTTCTTCACGGAACCGCCTGTTCGCCGCAATGCGGTCGCATCCCGTTTCCGTTGATAAATCACCGAACCCGCTTTCACTCTTGTGCTAGTCCGCCATTGGATCGCCTGCGTCGTCTTGGGATCGTCGCTCCACGTGAGAACGATTTGGTCGGGACGATCCGTGGCGGGATGCGGTGTGAGCCGGAAGATATCAACCAACTTCGCCACATTGCGCGACGTCGAAAGCGTCTGCACTAAATAAGCCCCTTTCAACGCATCGGGAACTTTCCTGAATTTATCCTCTGCATCCGCGTAAATGGTTGCGCCATTGGTTAGTGTCGTTACGCCGAGTTGTGCAGGTGATTTGAGTTGGAATGGTGAGTTATTGTCTAGCACCTTCAGCACCACCGCGTAATGAGTCCCTCCGCCTGTCAACGAGTTGACACCCAACCCGATTTCCCCAGCCGGGAAATCCTTTTCCCACAACGCCAGACGGTTAGTTCCCTGTAACCATACAATGTCGGATTTTTTGAATCCGCCATCGCGCAGCCAAAACAGTTCCCCCTCCGGTGCTGCCCCTCGGACAATGTAAACTCGAACCGCAGGAGTCACGACCAACCGAATATGTTCACTCGCAAAAACTGCTTTTTCTGAAGTCGTCAAAAACCTTTCCGCGTCCGCCGCGTTCCATCCCATCGCTTTCCTTGCACCGGGGGATTTGCGCAACCGCTCGATCACTCCCGCCGCAGTGTCATGGACAGAGGGATGATCCCCGTTATGCGCTAAGCCCGCCACAGCACACGCGAAAACTAAGACCAAAAAAACGGAGCAATACTTCATGAGTTGAATCCGCCTCTTTTACCGATCGCTATGATGAACGTCGAGCATCCCATGCGTGCAAACGCTCACAAAACGCGACAATAATCAAAAAACTTCTTGTTATCTTTAACCCATTTGATTTACTCAAAAACACAAGCCCTTCCGAATGCTATGAATCTTTCTCTTTCCGCTCAGGCTCGCTTGGCGAAGCGAGGCTTCACGTTGATCGAACTCTTGGTCGTGATCGCCATCATCGCGATCCTCGCGGGCATGTTGCTTCCGGCAATGGCCAAAGCGAAAACCAAAGCTCAAGGCATCTCCTGCATGAGCAACACCAAACAACTCGGCCTAGCGATTCTGTTGTATGCCGGGGATTCCAATGATTGGTTCCCACCGAATCTCAACGGAGGCACCAAGGACGTGAATTCCAGTTGGGTTGCGGGTTGGTTGGATTGGACACCCGCCAATACGGATAACACCAACAAACTCTTCCTGCGGAACGCTAAGCTCGGACCTTACACGCGGGATGTCGGCATTTATCGGTGCCCTGCCGATACGCATCCGGTCAAACGCACTGGGGGAAGTGCTTTGCGCGTTCGGAGTGTGGCGATGAACGGTTTTGTGGAGGGCGGTGCGTATGGTAAATCCTCCAACGGATCCACTTGGTATCCGACCTATTTTAATTATAACAAAACTACGGACGTCATGCGGCCAAGCCCCAGCAACCTCTGGCTAATGAATGATGAGCATCCCGATAGCATCAATGATGGTTGGGAGATTATGAATATGCAGGACCCCAACAATTGGGTGGATCTCCCCGCGAGCTATCATAACGGAGCTTGTGGATTCAATTTCGCCGATGGCCACAGCGAGATTAAGAAATGGCTCGAGCCCAGCACCAAGGTCAAAGTGAAATATTCTCAATACAACGGTTTCACTGCGGCTCGGAGTAGGGATATTGCTTGGATTCTTGAACGTTCTTCGGCCAAGCGGTAAGGCCTTTTCGAAGTGGTTCAGTTTTGCTCAAGGTGTTTATGAACTCTTTTCCTCCTGATCGACCTCGATTAGCTAACCGAGGATTTACGCTTATCGAGCTTCTCGTTGTCATCGCCATCATCGCGATTCTTGCGGGGATGTTGCTTCCCGCATTGGGCAAAGCGAAAACTAAGGCTCAAGGCATCGTCTGCATGAACAATACCAAACAACTGGGTTTGGCGGTTCTGCTCTACGCGGGGGATAATAATGACTGGTTTCCACCGAATAGTGGTGGCTCCGGATCAACCAACTTAAATTGGGTCGCGGGAAGGATGGATTGGACCGCAGGGAATTCCGATAATACCAATGTGCTATTCCTCCGGAACGCCAAGCTCGGACCCTACTCAAAAGATGTGGGCATTTATCGGTGTCCAGCAGACAATCATCCGGTGAAACGTGCGGGAGGAAGCAAACTGCGCGTCCGCAGCGTTTCGATGAACGGTTTTGTGGAGGGGGGTGCGTTTAGTAAACTTGCGAATGGCTCCGACTGGTTCCCCACCTATTGTAACTACAACAAAACCACGGACGTCATCCGACCAAGCCCCAGTAATCTCTGGCTGTTGAACGATGAACATCCCGATAGCATCAATGACGCTTGGGAAATCACGGGTGTGACGAGTCCTGATAGTTGGGTGGATCTTCCCGCGAGTTATCATAATGGTGCTTGCGGCTTCAATTTTGTCGATGGCCACAGCGAAATCAAGAAGTGGATCGAGCCGAGCACTCGAGTCAAAGTAAAGTATGACCAGTATAACGGATTTCCAGCTCCCAAGAGCCGCGATCTCAAATGGGTCATCGAGCGGTCATCGGCACTCCGTTGAGAAGCCTTTAAGGCCTATTGGCCGATTCGTTTGACCGTGTATCCAGCCTTCTCAACCCGAACCTCTTGGCCATCAGAAAACCGAACCTTCCTCGCCGAATCTTGGTGATGATACACAACGTAAGTTCGGTTTTTCCCGCTGCGAAAAACTGTCGCGAGCGGTGTGCTAGCGCTGATCTCAGGGTCGGGTTGGCCGAGTTGATGAATGTTGTAAATCCAATGCCGCGCATTGGTCCAACTATTGCCATCTTCAAGCTTTAAGGTGGGTGGGGCCGCCTCAAACTGTCGAATCGCATCGCCTGAATCGCTCAGAGCCCGATACATCCAGATGAGGTCTGGCCAATTATTCCATCGATCGCTCTGATGCTCACTCACGAGCGCTCGATAGTTCTTCTCGGCATAGTCTCGAGAGTGTCCCAAATAAAGAGAGCCCCCGTGAATAGGAAGCCAGTTGATCCCATGAACAAGTTGAGGATCTGCGGTAAACCATGTTTCGTTGGCACCCTTCCCTCCCCACATCATCGTCATTACAGACGGTTTGAAATTGATGGGATGATTCTCGTCTCTCAGGTCGAACCAGTATTCCTGAATCGCCTGCATTTCCGTGGTATAAAGCCACACCCCAAGATCTCGAACCGAGCTCCGTCCCGTCAACTCACCCCAAAGGATTAAAGCGGTCCATGCGTTCATCGCTTCCGAGGAGGACTCATTATTATTTCCGTCCCCGAACTGTGCGTGGCCGCTGGCCCACGTATGGCCGGCATAAGGATCAAAATTCCGTAAGAACGGAAACATCGGATCGTGCCGGTCAGGACTGGCAAAATCCCGGATGACCAAATCCACCATTCCACCCCAACGATTGGTTCGGGCCCAATCAGGATCGTGTCGCGCAATTTCCGCCGCCGCCTTTACCAAGTATCCGTAATGAAAATGATGGTCGTTAAGTTCTTTGTCCGAGCCATAACTGGACGGAGAACCGATCAACGCGCCCCAATTTGCATCATACCAGAACATGCCACTCGTCTTCGGTTGAGCATTCGTTTCGACCGCCGAGAGCCAGTGTTCCACTTTTGCGCGGACTGTTCTGCGAAGCTCTTCCGCTTGCGGAAGCTGATAAATCTCCGCGATCGGAATCAGATTCGCTAGGCGGGCCAGTTGTTTATTCGCCCAATACGAGTCCTTCGCATCGCCAGTAGTTCGCGCCAAATCGGTTGCTAAACTTGCAGCAATACTCAATGAGTCGCATCCACCTGCATCGGGTAGAGTGGGCAGAATTCCGGTGAACCGGCTGCGTGTCCGGAATGATTGTCCCTCCGCCAACTTCATCGTTCCGCGAACTGAAAGAAAACTTAATGGGAGCAGGGTCGTCTCCGTGTGGTGCCATTGATGAGGATAAAGCGCGAAAATTGTCCCGCGTTCCTTCCCTTCGTAAGTCGTGGTTTCGAATGCAAAATCCGTGGTGACCTCTGCCGTTGAGGGTTCATAGTTCCATGTCACCTTGGTTCCAGTCACATGCGTGTGGGCGTAGCGTTGGAATAATGCAAACGTGCTTGAGCTCGCATCCGGCAGGATCGCCACACTAAAATGAGCTTGGCCTTTCGTGTCGCACGAAAGCACGGTGGAACCTAATCCTGACCAAGTGGAATCCTTCGGTCCGAACAATCCATAGTGACGGCCTTGGATTGTCACTCCAATCGCAGAGGATGCAGGGGTTGGTGTCCAAATCTTGGGAGGTTGTGGAAAGGTGAGGCGAGGCTGGCCTCCCTCGTATCGGGCATAAACGAAGGGAGAGCCGTGACCAAACGCCAGATGGAGTGCATGCTGATTCGTCGCAAAACGAATATTCACAAACCAATCACTGAAGCCATCCACGAGGGGTCGCGAAAAATTCGTGATGACCGAGTGGCCTAGCACAAAATCGGACAGGTCACCCGGCAAGGATCCTGTAACCACACGGTTATTTCCCAGTATCGAGGGACCGGGATAATGGATTCGTAACCCGTTCGCCTCAGTCTTGACCGCAAGTGGATGTGGGTAAGTGGCGAAAGAGTTTCCCGGCCAAGCCAATGACGACCACCAGTCGTTCGAAGGCATCGGACCGCGAACCTTTGATGTTCTGAGTATGTTCCCCGGCGGTGAAACTGATCCAGCCGGAACGGACGTGTTGTAACCTCCAGCACCGACTTTAATGGGATCACCAACCAGCGAAAAGGAACCGACCCAACTCAAGAATCCAAGCACCAGCGATTGGAGTAATAAATTCTTCATCCAAGCCTCACTCTTATTCCACCACGAGGCGATAAAAACTCCCGTTCGACGGAACGCCAGCCTCAACGGTGATGAGGGTATTCGCAGGTTGCGAATTAATCCGTCTTACAAGAGTCCATTCACTTGCAGGAATAGTCGGCGACGATTCGAGGCGGTAACTCCGACCCACTGACACGCCAAACTCAAAGGTTACACTCCCATCCACAGCCAGCCGCCCCGACAACCACAAGCCACTGGTCTTGTCGTTTGGATTTGTGCCTGCGCGGAATTCGTCGAAATTGCGAAGCCCGTCGCCATCGGAGTCAGTCGTCGCATCCGCGCCATTCAAGGGATCCATGTCATTCGCGATCTCCCACTCATCGGGAAGTCCATCACCGTCCGTGTCCGGTTGGGGTTGGATAGCCGTTCCAAAGCTGCCGGGCGTTGCCACCGTTCCGCGCCAATTCTCCGCCGCGTTTCCATCGTCGGCTGTCTGTGAGGCTCGGCTCCATGACTTCCCTGTTCCCGCTGCCGTGCCAGCCCAAGGCGACACCATCGAATAACTCACTTCATCAATCAAAACCCAATCAGGTCCGGCCCCGACAAGGGTCGATGCTTGCGGTTTTTCCAACGCGATCCGATCTCCTCCGTTGTTCAATTTCCCACCATACGGTCCAAGCACTGTGATGGAATTCGTGATCCCATAAACCCGTTTGAACTGTTCCAAGAGTGCGGAGTTGGTGGGATTGAAATTTACCAAGACCAAGGCTTCTTGCGTCGCAAGAACCGTGTTGGTCGGGAACACAAAACGCACTCCGCCATCCAAACGCCAGCCTCCATTCTCATTGCCTAACCGGATGGGAGTCTCGGTGCGATTAAAGATCTCAACGAATTCATCCACCGTATTATCTTCAGGGTTCGTGAGCGTCGGGAGCGGTTGCGGCATCAATTCCGAGATCATCAAACTTCGTAACACTGCTCCATTCGCCATTCCGCGAGAAGGGAGAGCACGTGCAAAAAAACCTGCACCATCCGGGGCTCGGCTCAGTGTAACGCCTTCTTCCTGTGCCTTAAACGAGATCGCATCGACAACTCCATCCTCGCTCAGTCCATTCCATCGTGAGAGAAAAAGTTGTTCCCCTCCACTACTCAAACCGAAGCCTTGTGTAATGGGTTGATGAAACCCCGTCATCTCATCAAATGTCACCCACGCGTGAGGAGCCAACGATTGACTCGGAATGGGCCACTTTTTCAAATCACTCGCGGTGTCACTCAGAAAGTATCCGCTCAACTGCACCGCGTTCGTTCCAGCATTGTAGAGTTCCACCCAATCATTCGAATCGTATTCAGGGTGTAAGGGATCCTGCACACGCGTGTTGGCCGCTAGTTCGTTGATGAGCACGGTCCCTGACTTCACCGGATCCGCGCTGCCCGGCGACCCTTTTATCATCGTGCTAGCCCGCCAATTCCCTCCATGATTCAGCGTGCCTAAATGCGCCTCATCCAATCTTGAATTGAGAGGAACCATCGAATGCCCAGCCCCGTCCGCCGCCACCGGCCACCCGCGTCCATCGCTAAACTGAAATGATAAAACTTCTCTCCCCCCATTCGCTGTTTTGATCGTCAACGATTCGCCATCGTTATTCAAACTTCCCGAATACGCCCCGAGCACCCGAACCTTCGAGGCAATTCCATAATGAGTTCTGAAAGCCGTCATATTCGTGCCCTTCATCAGCACCACAAACGCACGAGGAGGCAGCTCCGTTTGATTTGCAAATGTCCAATCTATGCCTTGAGTGAATGTCACTCCAGCTAGATCCAATGTGATGGTATCACTCGTGTTCTGCAGTTCGATAAACTCGAACTCATTCCCAGACGGCGGATTATACATCAACTCCGTGACCCTCAAATGCTGCACTAAATTCTCGGCGTTCTCTGCATCGCCCGCTGCGAACTCCACCGGCAACGACCAATTACTCCACCGTCCCCCTGTGTCCTTTACCTTCACCCGCGCTCGGTAAGTGTGCCCCACTTTCGCGGCGAATGCAGGGAACTGATAATCTGTTTGG
>SXQI01000222.1 GCA_005793025.1 Verrucomicrobiales bacterium | reverse complement strand
TCATGAATCCAATAGACTTTAACCATTTGATGGCCTATTTGCTGAGCCAAAAGGGACGGACAGAATAGGTCGATCCCTAGACACTCCAACTCCCATATCAATACTCAACTCCGGGCCAAACACAGGAGAGTGCGATGACACTAGCTGTGCTTGGTCTGGAGTTGAGGTAATGGAAACTGATACAATCCTTGGGTTGAATCATTTCGACTCCCCCATGAGAGGTAGGCTGCGCCGCAAGATATGCTCACGGCGACGGTTGTGGATTCGGACGTTGTGAGCTTTTTCAGCCAGCAACCCAGGATACACCAGTAGCGGGAATCCCGAATTCCAAGCCAAGGCTGCAGCTTCGTTCGCGGCGGATTTAAGCCTACTGTGAAGGTGTAGCGTTTCGGTTTCATTCAACAATCTTTCTAACAGTAATTGTTGGAGCTTCCGAAAAGTCTCCCTTTGGTGATGATCCTTAAGACCTGCTTGGGGTTCTTTATTACGATTCTTTATCATTTTATCACTCATTTTTTTCTTTTGATTTTACCAACAAAAAACCCCCGTCGGGGTGAGCCAATCGGGGGTCGAAATCGTTGGTAATCTGGTTTACGATCTGACCTTCGGTCGGCTAGGGGGGCAATGGGATTCGCCCCCCGAGGTTTTCACCATGACAGGTCGAGACATCCGCAATCCAATTTTTGAAATGAAATCCATTCCTAACAAGATCACCTTACAGGTCATTGGTTCGATTGTCAAAAAACAGGCAAAATTTTCACTTCAATCATCGGCTGAAAGGCTGAATTGTTTTGATCCTCTGGCGGATCAAAAGGGGCATTCGGAGGGTCCTTAAGTATTCATGGGTAAGAGCTTACGTTTATCACTTGTCGAGGTTGGGAACCGTGCTAAGTTGCCTTAGACATGTCCGTATCGTCCTCAGAACGAAAGCCTCTCCGCATGGTGACCTGCCCGGGTTGCGGGGCGAAGATTTTTATCCCCGGAGACTTGGCCCCTCTGGCGACAGTTCCCTGCAGCAAATGTGGCACAGAACTGATGATGCCAATGCTTTTGCGACAGTTCGAGTTGCGTGCGGCGATCGCCTCTGGGGGCATGGGAACGGTTTATCGGGCGTGGGATACGATGTTGTATCGCGAGGTTGCTGTGAAACTGATGAAGCGTGAACTCTCGGATGATTCACAGGCACTGGAATCTTTTTATCGAGAAGCGCGGGCAACTGCTGGGCTCAACCATACGAATATCATCCATGTCTACACGTTCGATGAGTTCGAGGGTCAACTTTACCTCGCCATGGAACTCGCCGATCGTGGAAGTCTAGACGGACGGATCGAACGGGAAACACGAGTGCCAGAGCTGGATGTCCTCGATGTAGGAATCAAAGTTGCTTCAGCATTGGACACTGCCCTCAAACACAATTTGCTACACCGAGATTTAAAGCCGGGGAACATTCTATACAACGCGGAAGGCGAACCCAAATTAGTGGACTTCGGTCTTGCTCGAAAAGCCGAACTCGGGTTGGAGGATGAAGGGGCGATTTGGGGAACTCCCTATTACATCGCTCCAGAAAAAGTTAAACGCGAATCAGAAGATTTCAGGGCCGATATGTACAGCCTCACGGGGACGCTGTATCATGCGTTGACTGGCCACGTCCCATTCGAGGCTCCCACAGCGGAAGAGGTCATCGCAGCGCATATTTACACTCCTCTCACCCCTCCGAACCAAGTAATCCCTGAGGTTTCCCAGCCAACGAGTGATGCGATTTCCCAAGCGATGGCCAAAAATCCGGATCACCGTTTCCGATCCTACGACGAGTTTATTATGGCACTGACCTCCGCAAGGAGCCAGTTGTTGGTCCGCAAATATCAGAGCGGAGGTGATTTTGGTCCTTCCGATGTAACACGATCGGATACCAAGAGTTGGTGGCGCCGGTAGGTTTTCAACGAAGCACCTGTCACAAAAGAATTTGACGCGGATTTTCTGATCAACGTTTAATCTCCGCATGGATGATCAGAGTGAACCATTTGAGCAGTTCGGCCCCTACGAGTTGCACGAGTTGATTAACACCGGCGGAATGTCGGAGGTTTGGTCGGCGACGGATTCATCCAAAAAATATTTCGCCCTTCGGCGGATGTTGCCTGTTTCCTTGTTTGATCTCACACCAAAACGTCGATTTGACCGAGGCTGCGAGATTCTTCGGGAGGTCTCAGGTCATCGGTCGGTCATCAAATACATCGAGCATGGAAAGATTCGTGGACGCCGTTACATGTTGATGGAGTATGTAGAAGGGCAAAACTTGAAACTCTTGGCGGCTGAGGGAGATCCAGTGCTCACCCAGAATATTGCGGCAATCCTGATTGATGTGGCGGAAGCGTTGGAGCATGTCCATGACTGTCAATACATGCACTTAGATTTCAAACCTGAGAATGTGATGTTGAGCCGCAACGCCAGCGTTCGGCTGGTCGATTTCGACTTATCGAAACGTCGCCCAGATAAACCAGAAAAATCTAAGGATAATCCTGGAACCCCTGCCTACATGTCCCCCGAACAACTGCAACGCCAGCCGTTCGACCATCGGGTGGATATTTTCGCTTATGGAGTATCAGCCTACGAACTGCTGACTGGCCAGAAGCCTTTTCCGGGGGATTCACCCGATGAAATCCTCAGGAGACAATTGGATCGAATTGATTTTGTTGACCCTCGTGATTACAACTCAGATATCCCCCTAGCGATGGAGAAAGTCATCCTGAAATGTCTCCAAATTTCGATGGAGGATCGTTATCCGCACATGAGCGTTCTAAAGCGAGATTTAGAGTCCGCCCTTTTTGTTTAGTACGTGATTAGAGCCTGATTCTCTGGGCTAGATCCGTAGTGGAATTCCCGGGAATGAACGGGAGGAGGACAATACGGCCTCCATATAGTTCCACCAATTGTCGCTCCTTTTGATCCAAGGTTTCGAGAGTGTAATCTCCCCCTTTGACGTAAATATCGGGCTGCACTTGTTCAAGAAAAGCAGACGCTTTCACTTCGTTAAAAATGCACACTGCATCTACGGATTCTAATGCAGCAACCATGAGAGCGCGGTCAGTCGCCGTAACAATAGGGCGACTCGGGCCCTTGAGCGAACGGACGGCGGCATCTGAGTTTACGCCAACGATGAGGACATCCCCCTTTGCTCGCGCTGCGGCGAGGCAAGAGATATGGCCAAGGTGCAAGAGGTCGAAACATCCGTTCGTCGCAACCAGACATTGGCCACGTTTCCGAATTCGGAGTCGCCATTCTGCCAACTCAGAAAAAGCCACAAGTTTACGTTCAAACATCACCCTTGGATTGTAGAAAACAAGGTCCGATTAGGGAACAAACGATTTAATCCTAACAGTTTTTCCACGCTGAGACCGCAGCCCCGAGAAGGCCGGCATTGCTTCCGGTCGCGGCACGAAGGATCGGCAAATCCCGGTTCACTTTTGACCAGATGTGTTGTCGTGTCGCCGCAGTAAACCCATCCCAAAATAGTCCTTCGCTCAGGCCGAGTCCGCCACCAACGATTACCGCTTCAGGATCGAGTATGTTGACCAAAAGGCCCACGGAAGATCCTAACGCTTCGCTAGCAGATAGCGTAACAAAGAGGGCGTCCTGATCGCCTGCGATGGCGGCAGCGAGCACGTCGTGACCGGTCCTCGCAGTGGCTTGGTGGAACTGGTTGTAGCGTGCGACGAGTGCTGGACCAGCGGCGAGTTGTTCGAGTGTGGTGTGATTGGTTTGACCGCATTTTTCGCACGGCACACTCAGGGGACTGCTGGCCATGGTGCCTGTGGCTCCCCGCGCTCCCGTGAACGGGATGCCGTCCAACACGAGGCACGAGGCGATACCTGTTCCCACGGTGACGAAGAGGAATTGGTGAAACTGTTTTCCCAATCCGAACAATGCTTCGGCTCGTGCAGCGGCACGCACATCCGCCTCGATTGTGACGGGAGCAACGGTGGTGAGTCGGTCACAGACGGGCAGGTTGATCCAGTCCACACAATTCGCGCTAAGAATGTTGCCCGTGGGGGAAACCAATTCACACAAGCCTACGCCGACCGCATGAACAGCGGATCCCAGCACAGAGGCTTCCTCAGCGAGTTGTTGGACCAGACGTTCGACATCATCCAGCACTGCACGACCGCCCCGTGTGGCGTGTGTAGGAATGATGTGTTGCGTTCGGACAACGCCGGCAGGGAAATCGACCACGCCGCCAGCGATTTTAGTGCCCCCGATATCGATGCCAATCACCGTCCTTGATTCCTCGTGGATCATGTTTTTTTCAACTCCGCAGCCGCTGCTTCGTCGAGAAACAAGAAGGTGTTGGAATGGCCTTGGAGAAACGACGCAGGGCAGTGGGCGGAAGGAGAACCTTCGACCATCGCACGAACTGCGGCGGTTTTATGTGCGCCGTAGGCCATAATCAGGATTCGTCGCGCACCTAGGATCGTCTTCATTCCGACGGTCACTCCTTTGGCTGGGGCATAATCCCCGCCGAACCATTTGCGGTTGGCCTCGATTGAAATGGGTTCGAGATCAAGCAGTCGCCCGGCGGAATCCAGTGCGCTTCCGGGTTCGTTGAACCCGAGATGACCGTTTTGACCCAGTCCAAGGACAAGGACGTCTAGGCCGCCAGCAGCGGTGATTTTAATTTCATGGTTATTCACGCTGCACTGAGCGTCTTCCTCGAGTGAGCTGACTACGTGGAATTGCACTTGTGGGATCTGCCATGAATCTTGGATGCAACGGCGGAGGAGATTAGCGCAGTTTCGAGGTTCGTCGAGTGGCACCCCCACATATTCGTCGAGGGTGAACACCGTAAGTCCTCGAAGATCTAGTCGGCGTTCCCCGATCCGTCGATAGAGTTCGACGGGTGTGTTGCCAGCGGCGGGCATGAAAGTCCGCGTGTTAGGCATGGTAAGCCAATCAGCCAAGCAATCTGTTGCCGCCTCGTTGGCTCCCTCGGCCGTAGGGTGAATCAGGATCTTCATTTCCCCTCCGCCAAACCGCGAGACAGGGCACGAATGTAGGCGGCATTGCACCCGCAACAACCGCCGAGAAATCCGATGCCTTCGTTTTTGGCGATTCTCCCGAAATCCAGAAACTCGGTGCGCGAGACTTGGATCGTTTCTAAGTCGTCTGGGAATGCAGGTAGGCGAGTAAAGCTATGGCATGAATCTGTGGTGTGAAACGCCGCGGGCTGTGCCGCTAGAGGAACGTTCGTGGCGGCGCGCATCTCACGCAGGAGCGGAAGCATTTGCTGTGGGTTTTGTTCGCAATTCGCACCAACTGCAATGGCACCGAGGTCGGCCATCACCTTGGCACACTCCGCAGGGGTGTGACCATCGGTGCATTTGGAAATAAGCGGTCGGAAGCTCATCGTCGCTACAGCGGGCAACCCAGCGGCGGCGGCGCATTCGAGCGCAACCTTCATTTCGGCAAGGTGAAAAAATGTTTCTAAGATAAGGAAATCCACCCCTGCGTCCTTGAGAAGTCGGATCTGTTCAGCGATATGGTCGCGGGATTTGCCTAAAGACGCCATTCCTTCTCGTTCCGTAAGCTGCGTGCGGGAGACGCTGCCAGCCACGAGGGCTTTTTCTCCTGCGACTTGTTGAGCTAGTTTCACCGCAGTCGCGTTAATGTTTTCAGTCTGCGAGCCGTAGCCAGCGCGATTAAGCTTTTCACGCGTGCCGAAGAAGGTGAGAGCTTGCAGGACTTGTGATCCAGCATTCAGAAACTCACGATGCAGTTGGCACAAGGCCTCCGGTTGTTCGATGGCGACCTCGGGTGTGAATTGACCGCTGCCACGCCCTGTGCCAACTTTCTCCCGACCCGAGCCGCTGTCCACGTAACCGCGCCGTTCGAGTTCGATGAGATAACCGCCGTCGCCGAGGACAACGCCGGATTTAACGAGTTCAGTAATGGTTTTCATTAGAGATG
>SXQI01000221.1 GCA_005793025.1 Verrucomicrobiales bacterium | reverse complement strand
TGTATCTACGGTGAACGCGTCGGATTAGGTCGATCCTACGTAAAACTGGCAGGGAAACTTGATTATGAGGATTGGTGCGAAGGCATCCGGGAAGGAAAAAATTACGTCAGCGATGGACGGAGTCACCTGTTCGATTTCAAGCTCAACAACGTTGTGATGGGAGAAAAAGGGAGTGAACTCAAACTCACCAAAGCCGGTGCGGTCGAGATTTCGGTAAGCGCTGCGGCTCTCTTGGGAGTCGAACCCAATGTTGCGATCCAGAAACGATCCCCGGAACAAAAACCCTACTGGGATATAGAGCGGGCCCGTATTGGATCGAGCCGTGAGGTTCCCGTTGAAGTGATCGTCAATGGCATTCCCGTAGCGAGCCTCAACCTTTTGGCAGATGGGGTAACTCGCCCCATGCATTTCAAAATCCCCATCGCTCAAAGTAGTTGGGTTGCTCTGCGCGTTCTCGCTTCGTCGCACACCAACCCCATTTTCATTACCGTCGCCGACAAACCGATTCGTGCCTCCAAACGCAGTGTCGATTGGTGCCTTAAAGGTGTCGATCGCTGCTGGTCGCAAAAGGAACGCTTTATCCGCGCAGATGAACTGCAGACCGCAAAGGCGGCCTACGAGCACGCCCGTCTCATTTACCGACAAATCCTTACAGAGACCGAGGCTCCTTGAGGAATATCGGTGACATCTGAAGCTCCTTGTTGCTTAATCGAAGGGCATGATTCTGACCTCTGTTTCGCGCACGTTCATGATTGCAATGATCGGACTGTGCCCCGTTTTGGCCGCCCACGCTGAGGATTGGGGCCAGTGGAGAGGCCCGGCTCGCAACGGAATCTCGCCGGAAACAAAATGGTCCACTCAATGGCCTGTAGAAGGCCCGACGATTCTCTGGAAAACAAACGTAGGCATTGGCCTATCATCCATGGTTGCGGCGGCGGACCGAGTGTTCACCATGGGGAACTCGGAAAATGCCGACACAGTTTTTGCCTTCCACACAGTGACCGGAAAACTCCTTTGGAAACACACTTACCCCGCAGACTTAGGCGACAAGTATTTCGAAGGGGGAACCACCGGCACCCCCACCGTTGATGGGGACCAAGTTTACAGCCTGAGCCGATGGGGTGATGTCTTTTGTTTCGAAGCTTCCACCGGAAAAATTATTTGGAATCGGAATGTCCAAACCGAGACCGGAGCGCGAGTGCCGAGTTGGGGTTTCACCGGGGCACCCTTGGTTCAAGGGAATATGCTCCTCCTGAGTGTGGGAGAATCCGGGTTAGCTCTCGACAAATCGACCGGAAAAACTTTATGGCAATCCTCCACCAAAGAGGCCGGTTACACGACCCCTGTTCCATGGTCGCAGGGTGGAAAATCCCAAGTGGTTTTTAGTTCTAGCCAAGCGTATATCGGGGTCGAACCGACGACCGGCAAGGAACTGTGGCGGATGAAATGGGTGACGCAATACGGAGTCAACGCAGCGGACCCTATTGCGGATGGTGATCGCCTCTTTATTTCCAGCGGGTATGGGAAAGGTGCCGCTCTCATCAAGCCGTTGGCAGTTGGAGAACCGGAAACGATCTGGAAAAGCAAGGCACTCCGAACGCAGATGAACGCAGCGGTCCTGTTCGAAGGTCATCTCTACGGTGCCGATGGCGACACCACGGAAAAGCCGTTACTCAAATGTGTCGAACTCACCACGGGAACCGAGAAATGGTCTGATGCAACCAGCGGTGCCCGAGGCCTGATTGTCGCCAACAACCAGCTCATTGTGCTGGGAGAAAAGGGTGAACTGATCATTGCTCCCGCTTCGTCCAAGGGCTTCAAACCCTCTGCCCGCGCCCAAGTTTTGGGTGGCAAATCTTGGACAGCACCAGTTCTCTCAAATGGCCTTCTTTATTGTCGTAACTCTCGTGGCGATCTCGTCTGCGCGGATTTGCGAGGTGTCTCCGCGAAATAGATTTCCACTTCAATCTGCTAAACCATGAATCGAAGGACTTTTTTACAATCTGCGACCGCCGCAGGGATCCTCGCTCAAGCACCCTTTATCCTTGCGCAACAACCAAACCGCAAATGGCGCATTGCTCTGATCGGATGCGGTTGGTGGGGCAAGAATGTACTCAAGGAAGCTATGGCTTCCGGCCAATGCCAAGTAGTGGGTCTCTGCGATGCAGATTCGTCGGCTCTCGAGGTCGCCACGGAACAAGTCTCGGATCTCAGCGGAGATAAGGCCAAACGCTACCCTGATTACCGTGAGTTGTTAGAAAAGGAAAAACCGGAGATCGTCATCATCGCTACTCCGGATCATTGGCACGCCTTACAAACCATCGCGGCACTCAAAGCGGGAGCTCATGTTTTTGTCGAAAAACCGACCGGCCACACCGTGAACGAGAGTCGGGCGATGCTCAAAGCCGCTCAGTCAAGTGGTCGAGTGGTTCAGGTGGGCTTGCACCGTCGCGTGGGTCCGCATCATGTCAACGCGATGAAGTTTTTGAAGTCAGGTGCCGTGGGGGATATCGGTATGGTGCGCCTGTTCGCCCATGGCGGAGGAGGCCGCGAACAACCCCAACGAAATGGTGAACCGCCAGAAGGGTTGGACTGGGAATCATGGTGTGGGCCAGCCCCAAAACGCTCTTTCAACGGCAAGCTCCATCCCGGCGGTTGGCGCAACTTTCTTGATTATGCCAATGGCACCCTCGGCGATTGGGGGGTTCACTGGCTCGATCAAGTCCTGATGTGGACCGAGGAAAAGTATCCCAAACGAATCTACAGCACGGGTGGACGCCAAGTCGCCGGACTTGCGGTCAACAACGAACGTGAGCAAACGACGGACGCCCCCGATCATCAGGTTGCGGTCTATGATTTTGAGAAATTCACGTGCGTCTGGGAGCATCGTCGGTTCGCTGAAAACCGGGCAGAAAAACACCGGATCGGAGCCTATTTTTATGGCACCAAAGGCACCCTCCACATCGGTTGGCAGGATGGGTGGACATTCCATCCCTCACGCGAAAGCGACATGCCAATTCATGAAAATTCCCAGCTCCAACAACCGGATGGTCACAACCTGAAATTGCTTTGGTCAGATTTCATGACCGCAATCGGCGACAAGTCGAAACCTGCCGCAGGTATTGAACTGGCTCACCGAGCTTCGGTATTACCCCTGCTCGGCATGATCTCCTTAAAAGTTGGCCGCAGCATCAATTGGGATGGTGCTAAGGAAGAAATCGTGAACGATCCCGCTGCCCAAGCCCTGCTCTCACGTCCCTACCGGGCCGGATACGAATACCCGACCCTTTGAACCTGCTAAGAATTACTTCTTTTTGGAAGGTTTTTCAGGTTCCGGCGCATTAATATCTTTCGTCGGAAGGCTGTCGATGAAGTGATCTAACTCCGCTTCTGAAATCGCTTTGGGTTTGAGAATCGCATTCGCTCGCTCCGCTGCAGACATGGCAGCGAGCTCCGTTGGCGCGGGAACAACATGTGGAGTCAGAAAAATCATCAGCTCAGTTTTCACCTTTGATTTCTGTTTGTGCTTGAAAGCCGCCCCCACCCATGGAATGTCGCCAAGCCATGGAATTTTACTCTCGGATTCAAGCACATGGGTCTCCATCAGTCCGCCAATAATCACCGTCTGACCGTCTGGAACCACAACCACCGTGTCTGCCAAACGTGAGTTGATGACCGGTGCCAACGCATTGGCTGAGATCGGTACCCATTGGGATCGATCTGCTAACTGGGATGTTTCAGGTGAAACAATCATCTCCACCATCCCATCGGTTGTGATGAACGGAGTGACTCTCAAAATAATCCCCACATTTTGATAAGTCACCGTGTTGATCTGACCGTTGACCGCATCGAATCGGGTATTGCTTACCAACGGAACTTGCTGACCCAAGCTGATCGTCGCGGGTTGATTGTTCCTTGCAAGGATTGAAGGACGCGATAGCACTTCGGCCTTTCCAGCCTGAGCAATGGCCCGGAGAGTAACTTGATAATCTGAACCCAGAACTTGATAAAGACCGGCTCCGGGAGGTGTCGGAGAAAGACTCTGCACGTTTTGTCCAAGAGCATTGTTCACGGTGTTCGAGGAAGAACTGTTCAACCCAGACAACCCGAAAGCATTCGCTCCGACCGCAGTCGCTCCACCGCCCAACCCTTTTCTAATCCCCGCATCCACCCCGACATCGGAACTGTTGTTGTGCGTGATTTCCAAGAATACCACTTTGATCAAAACTTGCGGACGCGGTTGATCCAACCGTTCCACAACATCTTTAATCTGTAGATTGGTTTCGTCATCCGTGATGACGATCACCTTGCGGGTTTCTGGATCTACGGAGATCGTTGCATCGCCCACCTGAGTGTTATTGGGATAATCTCGGACACCAGTGCCGGACGTCCCTGTCCGTTGTCCACCGCCACCACCCCCTTGGTTGAACTGTGCAAAGGAGCTACTCCCAATGAAACAAAGGACGCCAACTCCCAACAGCAGACGAGTTGGTAATCTAAAAGTTATTCTCATGATCCAGTTGCAGATTATTTAATCGAAATTGTCGTTTGCTCAGTTGTTTCTACCGAAATTGCCACCACCTCCAGCGCCTCCGCCACCGCCATTATTTCCGATCCCAGAATTTGATCGATTGTTTCCGGTTTGGGTTTGGCCTGAGCGCGTCGTCAAAGCACTATTTCGGCTCGCCCCGCCCGTGGTCCGTCGGTTCTGTGACTGGCTGTTCTCGAAAAGACCCTTCAATACTTCCTGAACTTGTTGCGGGTCTGCGTTCTCCAGATCGTAAACGAACACCTTCTGTTTCTTGGCGGGGTTCGCATCCAGTTGCGTGATCACTTGGCTGATCTGCGGCATCAGGTCGCGAGCCGCACTCACCACAATCGAGGCCGTCCGGTGATCCGGCATCGTGATCACGCGCCCTTTTTTCTTCGCTCGATCACTTCCAGCACCCCCATTGTTTTGTCCACCACCGAAGCCACCCCCGAAGGGCTCACCTCCGAAACGGATTTGCCCACGATTGTTGTTATCGTTGGATCTTGTGTCATCAGGAAACAAACCCGCGAGCATTGTCGCCATTTCGGCGGGATCAGAATACTTCAAATGAAATACGCGAAGTTCCGTCACGTCCTCGACGTTGGTGTCCACATTTTTAATCAGATCTTCGATCGCGGGCATCACATCATCCGGAGCACGGACCGCAACGGAATTGCTGTGCTCATCTGCAGCAGCGACAATTTTAGCATTAGAAGCACGGGTGCTTCCGCTACTCCCACTTCCTCCTCGGCCCCCACCGCCGCCGCCTCCTCCTCCAAACAAAGTTGCAATCCCACCAAAAGGATTCCCTCCCCCGCCTCCCCCGCCACCACCTCCACCGCCTCCCCCACCGCCACGCGCATCCTGAGCAGGAAATAGGTCCTTGATCATCGTCACCACTTGTTTCGCGTCAGCATACTGCAATGTAAAGACATGGACCGTCGTCGCCTCGGACCCCGAGGTATCTAAAGCGTGAATTATTTCCGCGATCCGGCGAATACTCGCCTGAGTATCAGTGATCACAATCGCGTTCCCGGCCTCATTCGCGGTCATGCTTGCCTCAGATGGCAACAACGGTTGAAGGTTTTGTGTGAGTTGAGCCGCGTTGATGAAGTTGATAGGAATAATCTGAGTTACCATCTCTTCATTCTTGGGAATATTGAGGGGATTATTTCCGCTCTTCACTGGGATCTCGCGTTTCTTCGCGGCTTCCTTGCTCACGATCGTCAAACTCCGACCGTTCTGGAGTGCCGCATAGCCGTTCTTACTCAGCGCCGAATTGAGGATCGTCAGTGCTTCATCCTGCGTGACAGGTTGGTTGCTCCAAACATCCAGTTTGCCCTTCACCTCGGTCTCCAAAACGATAATGTATCCTGCGGCTTCGCTCAAGTAATTGAGTACCATTTCAAGGGGTGCGCCGCGAAAATTTAGACGCAACATTCCTGGTTCCAATTTTTCGGGCACCACCGCTGGCTGTTCAGCGACTGCAGTTGGAAGGACGGGGTTGCTGGTGTTCGTCTCCGCGGCCCGTGTCGGAGCGGGCGCCAGTAGATTAAGGTAAAGCAAAGTTGCAAAACTTAATCCTCGGTAAATGTTACTATTTTTCATTGGTCAACTCCTGTTCTCGTTTTTGCAAAAGACGCTTAAGAACGTCATTATCTTCGCCGGGGGACGCTACTGTGGAAGTCTGCTCTGATCCTGCCCCGCTGGTAATCGGGCTAGAACTCGTTGTGGGTAGGGCTTCATCCGTTGCTGCCCAGTCCCCTTGATCCTCTCGTCGCAATTGATTGCCGACCCTTAATAAAAAGGTTTGGCCGTTAGCCGTCAATGTCACCTGCTCCGCACTGATCGCGCTGAGCGTCAATCCCGCAATGACGTTGGTGAGTTTGACCGCACTCCGGAAAGTAGATGCTGTCCCATCAAAAAACGCTACCTGACCCTTTTCTGAACTCATCGTTCCGACCAATGAAATCAAATCGATCTGGGGGACTCTTTTAACCTCAGTGCGCACTCGCGGTATCTCCTTGGTAGGGGAAAAAATGTTTCGCGAAATCACAATCGCGTAGGACTTAAAATCGAGCGGGTTAACGATGTTTGTCGAGGTGTTTTCAGGATCCTTCTGAAGTGAGACCTCTGCGGTTACCGCCGTATTGGTTGCGCTTTCGGTCTGAACCTCGTTGGTAACCTGTGCCACCAAACTGAGTTGGCAGAACACCCCGAGTCCAACACAGCCGCATCGGAATACCCTTTTGATTAATTGAGTTTCAGGCAACTTCATGGTGCGGTGGGTGTGAGATACAAACCACTGACTTGTAACCCCAAGGTGAGTTGGTCCCCGTTTTTGTCCCGCGAATTCATTTCTAACGATTCAATCTTCAACGCCATCGGGTCTCGTTCCAGTTCAAAAATAAATCGGCTCAACGCTGCCATGGTCCCCGAGGCGTCCACACGGCAATCCAATGTCATAAACCCTTCCTCAGGATGTTTCCACTGTGGTTTGATCGAGTTGATCGTCAACCCACTCGTTTGAGACCATTTATCAAACGTCTTGAGGACGCTCCCCTCAGCACTCGATACGCTCGCCGGTAGCGCGTTAGTCCGCATCGCGGTCCATCGGTCGCGCGTAAATGCCGCACGCTCCAACAACTGTTGCCCTCGGGTGATGGACTTGCGTGTGGTTACAATTTCTTCGCTCCGTGCTCTCCAACTATTCAGCAACGGGTTCAAAATCAGACGATCTCCGGCCCACAACGCGACGACGACAGCCGTCAATACCAAGAGCGTTTGTTGCCGTTTTTGGGGATCAATGGTCATAGGTTTGGTGTGCCTCCTGCCCATTTAAAATTAAAGTTGAACTGCAAGGGGGCTTTACCTCGTAGTTGGTCCACTTGCACTTCCGTCACTTCCGGTGAGGACCGGAGTCGATCCAAAGTTTTCAACAAAGCCGCGTGGTCAGTGGCAGTTCCCCCACAAATCACAACTCCTCCCGAATGGATCTCGAGGCTTTTAGCCACGACGGTTCCTTCCTGCGGAAATGCCTCCGTAAGCTTGCGAAGAATATTGAGATTCCTCAACGAATCGTCATACCACGGTCGGAATTTTTTGATCTCCGACTGCATCGCCTCGATTTCTTGCACCGGTTTCTTGAGTGATCCCCACTGACTACGCAAACCAGAAAGTCGAACTTGTTGGATCAAAAATGCGATCAAAACAATCCCCGCAACCGCTCCCGCAGCAACCCCTGAATAAACTAATTTTTTTGAGGAATATTTGGATGAAAACTGTTTCCAAGCGGAAAGTCGTGGAGGGAGGAATTCTAAGACAGATGCTTCCCCTGTGAGCTTTCTCGCCGCCATCAACATTGCGGCGGTGATCGGTTCTTGAGCCGTGTGTCCGTTCTCCAAACCAAACGCTGGTTTGATCTGATTTCGCTGCAAGCTCAGTCCCCATGCCTTGGCCGTCGCTTCAAAATTTTGGTGAAGTTGATCTCCCACTTTTCCCCCACCCACAATCCTTAAACCTCGCACCGTGGCACGCACCTCGGGCAATAGCTGCCCCAACGCTACCCTCAACTCTCTCCTCACCGATTCGACCGGTTGGTTGCCTCCGTTCTCCTCAGTCGCAACCGGAAGTTGGAACGTCCGAAGCACGGAAATTCCTCCATCGGCCACTGCTAAAAACCCGATCGAAGTCTGTTCCACCAACAGGTTCAGAATTCCGGATTCTACATTTTTCTGAGATCCAAAACCTGCGCAAATCCCTGTTGAGAACGAAACCGGGGAAAGTTTGGCGGCTCGCAGAATCTGCTCCATCCGCTCAACGTTCTCTCGAGGAACTGCGACCTGTGTCACATGGGTGGCGCCTGTGCCGGTCTTAAACCTCGATCGACAAATGATGAGCTCATCCGCTGTGTAGGCGAACCCACGTTCGGCCTCAAGATCCAGAAAATCACCGATATCCGATTCCGGCAATTCGGGCAGATGACTTTGGCACGAGAGAACCCAAGCCGCTGGAAGCCCCACAACGCAGTTGCGTTCGTGGATCCCCGCAACATCCAAATGTTTGCGCAACTCAGCCCCGATCACTTGGGGATCGACTGTCGTGAGATCACCCACAAAAGCTGACGTGAAGGGATCGGACACATCAACCCCGCCGTTCACTTTTCGAGCAACCGCACCATCCACCCGGTCGGCTTCAAACGAAAGCCCCAGCACCGTGTTGACACGTTTGTTTTTAAGCCAATTCGTCATCGCGTATTCCCTGCAAATTCCTGTCTATCCTGCCATGTCTGGCGTCCCAATGCCCAGCCAAGCTGCGTCAAATCGTCCTGATGCACAATTCGTGCCGATACGCTGGTGGTATCAAAAATAAAACGTTGCCTCCGAAATCCTCTCCCAAACCGACCCACCGCAGCGATGTCGGCCGTGAATTGGTAACTGTGGGCGGCTAAGTAAACTCCTGCTCGCACCAACTGCCCTCGATCAAGAACTGAACCCACCCACGCCACACTGTTCATCTTGTCGGGATTGGCCAAACGGTAAGCGACCATCTCGGTTGCCTTCTCAATTCCGATGCCGGGAATACAAGCGAGCACCTCTTTGCGGGCCGTGCACACGTTCACCAACCCTTCAACGTAAGCTCCGTTGGTAAGCGTCACTGAGTGTTGGATATTTGTGATTTCAACTTCCGTCATTCCAGATCGATTGAAAAAATCGAGTGGACTGGTGAACGTCGCGTTGGGTGGACCGATTCTAGCCAGAATCTGGTTGGCGCGCTCTGCGCCGAATTTCTCCTGTAACAGAGGCGCGATCCGTTGGGTGAATCCTGCTCCGCTCAATGCCACCCGAGCCACCCCCGAAGAATTTGTGTTGGATTCACGAGAATAAACCGTCAAAAATTCCATCAGCCCAGAATCCAAATGACCATCTCGATTATCCAAGGGTAATGTTTGATCGCCGTCGTCCTCGTTTTGATCGAGGACACCGTTCATGTTGCTGTCTTCTCCGAACAACAGATTGAGATCAGCCCCGGCCACGAGTCGTAACTCGCCAAGGCTTTCGAACTTCGCATTCTTGCAGTGATACGCAGGGGTGAGTCGTAAATAAACTTCGTCCTCTGCACCATTTTCCGAGAATTCACTATCGGAGTCCCGCCAATCAACGATCGCAGCCGCCAACTCTGCGGTCATTCCCGGTAATGCAACTAACATCTCCACCGTTGCGGTATTCAAATTCAACTTGGACGCTTCATCCACCAGTCCAAAATAAGGTTGCGCCGGGGCTTTTTCCTCCCCATCGCGCCCAATCAACCAAGTCCTCGCGTCACCAATCTGGATCTCCGCTTGAGAATAGGTTTCAAGCCTTGGAAGCTTGCCCGGTTTCTCCAAATTTGACAGGAGGTAGCCCACATACCGCGCGGTTCCATCAATGGCGAGTTGTGCCGCCATGCTCGAAGAACGGTTGTCCGCCGCTCGAAGTTCTAGCGACGCGGTGTGGCCGAAATACAACGCAAGACTCACAATTCCGAAGGTGATCCAGAGCACAATGACCAGCACCGAACCGGATTCGTGCTTCGAAGTTTGGTTCACGTCCCTGATCATAAACGGGCCTCCGCGATCTGAGTCTGATTGGTATCCGCTGCAACCAGTAGTGGCACCACCCACTGCACTAAACCAGCCTGTTCATCAGTGGCCTTGGTTTGCCCTGTGGCCTCTGTCGCTAACAAAAGCTCTACCTTGATGGCTTTCGGGAGCACGGTGGGTTCATTCGTTGAATTCCACGAAGGCTGCCATTGTGTTCCATTAAAATAACTGAGGGTCATCCGATCCACCCCGCCCAATAACCATTGATCCTCGAACAATTCCTGATTCGGAGGCAACAGATTCCGAGTAACGGTTCGCACAAGATCGAGTCCCGGTGACGAAATGTTATTGGTCGGAGCCCGAAGGTGATAAACTACTTTTTGAATTTCTGACCACCGGGAGCGTTCGTCGATCAGGCCCGTGTTGGTATAAAAAACAGGAGTCACCGGTTTCCCTTCCCCTGAGTCGAGACCTTCGACATCGGTTTGTAACACTCCGGTTAGTTTTCCTGTAGGAACCACGATCCCACCGATATCTCTCCGCAGAATGGCCGACGCCCGTTCTAACGCCGTGGCTTGCGTGATCCGATCCATCGTCTTGTTTCTCAATCGCAACACCCCGAACAGAATGCTATTAGCTGCGACAAGGACAATGGCGAAAATGGAAATCGCCAGCAACAATTCGATCAAAGTGAAACCGCTCGCCCTTCGGCCTAGTGGCTTCATTCCAATGGGTTGTTGGGAAAGCGTGTTTCTCATGGTTGGCTGGTATCGACGACCGTGCTCAGGTTCACATCGTGATCCTCTCCTTGAACCGAATAAGAAACTTGGAGTGACAAAAGCTTGAACGGATCTTTATCCCACGACTGGTTCTTCATCTGCCACCGGAATTCGTGACCGCTCTCCTCCACCAATCCTGTCGTAGATTGTTTCCATTGGCCCGTCACAACCAACTCCTGCAACACCCGACCCGCAACACGAGTCGCCACGGTCTTGCGTTCGGCAACCACTCCGGCTTTGTTTGCAACCATCAACCCAGCAACAGCAACCGGCAGCACGATGGCTAAAAAAGCCAACGCCGCTAGGGCTTCCGCCAGCGTAAATCCACCCCGACTAGCGGCGGACGATCGCGAAGTTGTTGGTTTGAATTTCATACATCCCGCCATCACGACTTTGCGTGATCCATATCCCGCTATTTTTTACAGGTGCCGATCCGTCTTTTGACCTCTCGTTCATCCACAATTCTTGGGCACTTCCTTCTCCGATAAATCCATCCGGCAAAAACCGAATCACAACAGATTCCGACCCCGGCTGGATTTCCTCATAAGTTTCGGGGATCGGCTGCTCGAACGCCCCGGGAACAACCCCGGTTTCCATCTCGACATCCTCCGCGAGCTCGTAAGTAATCGGCTTCAGATCCATCTCCGCGTAAGTGGCTTCTTGCACTAACCCGTAGGCTCTCTGCTCTACATCCACCCATAGCACCATCGGCACCCCTTCGGACACCGCTCGGTTTTGTGCAAACCGCGTCAACGAAATGAACCTCCGAGCTTCAGAATCCAACGAGCGCCCCTTGAAAAAACTGCTCATCGACGGTGCCACTAACGAGGCAACCACAACCATCAACACCATCACCAAAATCAGTTCAACCAACGTGAATCCCCTAGCGGTAAACCGCCTTTCGTGAGACCGATCACGTTGATGGAGTTGGAGAATCATCCGATGGGAGCTGCTTCAACGATGGTTAGCTACTTCTTCTGATTAGGCTGTTGCCAGTTGGCGATATCATCATCACCACCCACCTGCCCGTTGGGCCCCATCGAGGTGATGTCGTACGAACTCACATTATGTTTCCCAGGACATTCATAAATATAGTCGTTGCCCCAAGGATCTTTGGGGATCTCGTTTTTCAAATAAGGTCCCCGCCAATTCTGGGAATTGCTTGGTTGTTGCACCAACTCGTTCAATCCATTTTTCCCTTTCGGATACGAACCTGTATCAATCTCGAATGAATCCAACGCCGTGTCGAAGGTTGAAATCTGGGATTGAGCTGCCGTGTTGCGGGCTTGTTCGGTTCGGCCTGAAAACTTAGGGACCACAATCGCCGCCAAAATCCCAAGGATCACGAGGACCAAGAGAAGTTCGATCAGTGTGAAACCGGATTTTTTACGGACGTTTGTTGCGGATTTTCTGGAGTATTTCAGGATCATAACACAGGTGGATTGGGACTTATTTAATGTGGTCTTGTAGTGAGAAAATTGGGATTACCATCCCGATAAAAATAGTGCCGATAAATCCGGCGATCAAAAAAAGCATCAATGGTTCGGCTAACGCCACGGCGGTCTTCAATTGGCGATCGAGATCAAGCTCCGTCACTTTAGCGATTCGGACGAGTTCTTGATCCAACTTACCGCTCTCCTCCGCCACAGAAATCATTTCCAATGTCGCTCCCGAAAAAAGGGTCCGACACTCACCCAAGCTAGGCCCCAATTGTTTTCCTTCTTTCACGCGCTCTATAGAATTAGAGACTGCATCCACAAGGATTTGGTTACCAATAGAACGCCGTGCGACATTCAGGCCGTTCACCAATGGAACCCCTGCTCCGAGCAACGTTCCCAGCATTCGACAAAAACGGGACATCGCAAATTGAGCCACCAGCGGTCCGATCACCGGTAGTTTAAGGATCCCACCTTCCCACGTGCGTCGGCCCTGAGTGGACGCAAACCAGCTACGCAACAAAAAGCCGGCAACCACCAACCCGAATGCCATGAATAGTCCGTAGCCCCGCAGGAGCTCGCTCGTTGAAACAATCATTTGAGTAAGCAAAGGAAGCTTCGCTCCGAACCCAGTAAAAATCGTCTGAAATCTCGGGATAAAGAACACGAGCAAAAACACCAAAACACCCAAGGCAAGCACCAAAAGGATCACCGGATACAATAATGCGGTGGTGACCTTGGATCGCATTTCTTTCTCGCTCGCTTGAAAATCCGCAATCTGACCGAGCACCACATCCAAGAATCCGCCAGTCTCCCCAGCCTCCACCATCGCGACGTAAACCTTTGGAAACGTTTCCGGACACCGCCCCATCGCCTCCGCTAACGAAAGCCCATCCACCACCGAATCATGCACCTGTTTCCACTTCGCATGAGCCGCAGGGCTGGATGCTTCACGCATCAAGATAACCAAGGCTCGACTCAGGGGAACCCCCGCTGTCAAAAGACTCGACAGCAACCGAGTGAAGTTTTCCAACACCTTGGGCGAAATCGAATTGGATCCACCGAACAAGGGTTTATTCCCAAACAACGGTAAACTGGGGGATGATTTCTGCGTCGAAGCTGGATTTTTCTGACCATTCTTTGCGGCACCATTGTTGCCATTGGCTTCTGCGAGCCGAATCGGTCGCAGCCCGCGACCTTCCATCACACGCAAGGCTTCTTGGCGATTCGCAGCCTCTAAAACACCGTCGGCCATCGCGCCGTTTGGTTGAAGCGCACGATAATGAAAAGAACTCATCCTGCGCTATTCCTTCTCCGTTTCGCTGGTGACGACCAACTCCGCCGCACGATCCTCCCCAACCTCCCCCACGCTCTGCGCCTTCGTCACGCGAAAAACTTCTTCCGGAGTGGTGACTCCTTCTTGAACCAAACGCCAGCCGTCCTCCGCTAATCCCCGCAATCCAAGGCGACAAGCCGCCGACCGTATCTCGCCACTCGACGCGTTCTTCAAAATAAGTCGCCGCACTTCGTGGCTGATATCCATCCATTCAAAAATGCCCCGTCGCCCGTGATACCCCGTATTCCGGCAATCACGACAACCCACCGCTCGGTAAACCAATGTTTGCGGTGCAAACTTCAACTCCGCCTTCAGCGCGTGCGTCGTAGGGGATGTATCAATCTGTTTACAGTGCACGCAAAGAACTCGCACCAACCGCTGAGCCAGAACCGCCTCCAATGACGAAGCCACCAGATACGGCTCGACCCCCATGTCCACCAGTCGCGACAGCGCACCGGGAGCATCGTTAGTGTGAAGCGTTGAAAACACCAAGTGACCTGTTAACGAAGCTTGAACCGCGATCTGCGCCGTTTCCTGATCTCGGATTTCCCCGATAAGAATGACATCCGGATCATGCCGTAAAATTGCTCGTAAACCCTTGGCAAAAGTCAGCCCCGCTTTCTCCGAGACTTGAATCTGGTTGATTCCTCGCAACTGATACTCGATCGGATCCTCGATCGTGATGATCTTCCGAACGTGATCGTTAATCTCATTGAGTGCCGTATATAACGTCGAGGTCTTCCCGCTCCCCGTCGGGCCAGTCACCAAAATAATCCCATGCGGCAGCCCGAGGACTTTCCTGAACGAACGTATTTCGCGCTTATCCATCCCCAGTTGTTCCATGCCGCGAAGCGTGGCAGTCTGCCTCAACAACCGCATCACCACAGCCTCACCATGCAACATCGGGATCACCGAAACACGGATATCCACTTCTGCATTGTCCAACCGAATCTTGATTCGTCCGTCTTGCGGCAACCGTTTCTCAGCAATATTCAGGTGGCTAAGAATCTTAACCCGAGAAACAATCGCCGGTTGAAACCGCTTGATCTGAGCCGGAACGGGCACCTCTTGCAGAACTCCGTCGATACGGTAACGAATCCTCAACTCATCCTCGAACGGTTCGAGATGAATGTCCGAGGCCCGGAGCTCGATCGCATCCCGAAGAACCTGATTTACGAACCGAATGATCGACGCATCCTCCGCGCCGTCATCTAAATTTGTATTCTCCTCGTTCTCGTCATCCACGACTTGGAACGAAGCTTCCTCACCCAACGTCCCCAGCGTATCCGCACCCACGCCGAGTCGTTTCTTCATCTCCCGTTGGATCGCCTCCCTAGGAGCCAACACCGGTTGCAACCGCAATCCCGTCATCGCCTTCAGCGCATCCAAGCCTTGCGGCGCAAATAGCCTTGATGTGGCAATAAAAACCAAACCATCACTCTGCCGGATGGGAAGAAGCTCCTCCTTCATCAAGACCCGGGCTGGAAACAGCGCAAGCAACTGTTTCTCCGGCTCGATATCATCCAGCAAGGAAAACGGCACATCATACTCCTGTGCCAACCAACGCAGGACTTCAGTCTCTGACTGCGATCCTTCCTTGCCCTTCACCGAAGGGGATTCAATCAATAAACGCGCATCGGTTGCCGACAATTGCTTGTCGGCAACCATGCGATCGAACAATTCTGGAGCTTGATTGGCTTCAGCCATAAAACTTGCTCAGGCGTCTCAAGGACGCTACTGCGTCCGAGAAACACCCTGAAACCGAACCATTACTTCAACAACCCAGCCAACACCGCAGCAGCTTCCTGCTTCCCATTCAATACCGCTCGTAAATCATCCTGAGCCTTAGCGAGCGCCGCTTCCTTCACTTTCGAAGCAGCACGAAACGCAGCAAGCTTGGTCTTGATCTCTGCAGCAGGAGCGTCAGCCTCAATGGCTTTGCGCAAATCAGAAGCTTCGGTATTACCCTCGGCACCACCGCCACCGGGCCCGCCGCGACCACCAAATCCACCAAAACCACCCGCCTGCATCCGGGCCTCAGTCACTTTCGTAAGACGCTCTTCGATCAACTTCCATTCTGCATCGTCCTTGATCTTAAACTGCTCACGGAGACGTTCCGACATCCGTTGGCGCATCTGCTGCGGATCAAAATTACCACCGCCTTGGCCACCATTCCGTCCGGGCCTGCCCTGAGGAGTATCCTGAGCCAACGAGGACAGCATTCCTGCTGTAAGAACCGCGCCAACAAACGCGAGATTGAACAATCGAACAACTTTTTTCATAAGATTAAACAGTTTGTTTTCTGATCCACCGTCAAAACCATAAGACTCTCCCAACGAAAAAATGGTTACAACCAAACTCACACCCCAAACCCACCCCGACCCCCTCCTAAACCCCCAAAAACGAGCCGAAAATGAACCGTGAATCCACACCCGAGGCAAGTTTATTACCCTCCAAACCCAACACCCGGCCGGAACAAGATCAATCCGAACACTCGGGACACCCCGAAGGCACGGGATTTGTGAAGACCGCCGCCCTTGAGAACCCAGTTTTGCTAACCCAAGGGTCAAATCCTAACGATGGCCAACGATCCGCAACCGCACATTGGCATTCAGCTTTTTGCGATTGGGTCGCCATTTCAGGGCTCATGATTTTTTGCCTGTTTCCCCATGGCGTTGCCATGGGCTGGCATAGCACGCCCCTTTGGGGCTTCGGCTTCCGCGGATCACCGGATTCCAGACCACAGCCAAACACCATGGTGCGCAACCCCCATCTCCAAGCGCCAACGGTGCGACATAATACTAGCCTAGGGCAACGCCCTAGGAAACTCAGCCGCAACCCTCATAGAGCCCTGAAAGAGCGACCCAACCCGTTCATGCCCCAAATCCCCTCCACTTGCACACCAAACGCGCCCCTCACCCCTAATGATCCTCACGCAAAAATCCTCGTTTTTAAACAAAGATAGCTTGACTTTTTCCCCGCTGATTGCATCGTGAACTTTAAGCATATGAAAGCAAGAATCTATCAACCATTCTCAGGCTCCATAATCTCTCTTTTCCTGCTCCTGCTCGCACTCCCCCTCAACCTTTTGGCAGGATTAACCTACGAGAATAATGGCTCCTCCATCACCATCACCGGCAGCGATCCCAAAGCCAGCGGAAACCTAGTGATCCCCGGCACCATTGATGGCCTCCCGGTCGCTGCGATCGACTACGCTTCATTTCACGGCTCCACAGGTTTAACGAGCGTCACGATCCCGAGCAGC
>SXQI01000220.1 GCA_005793025.1 Verrucomicrobiales bacterium | reverse complement strand
GTTACTTCGGCACTTCCCAGACCTCTATTCCGTTTACTACGGTCTAGGAGAAATCGCGTGGAAACAGAAAGATACACCCGAAGCAATTAAGCAATACACATTGTATCTCAAATATGTTCCAAACGATAACCAACCTGTTTTAATTCAAGAAAAAGCGACGATTTCACAACGGCTTGCGGAGCTTAAATCCGCCAGTCGCTGAACCTCCCCATGCGCGTTACGCATGTCATCACGCGATTAATCGTCGGTGGTGCCCAAGAGAACACAATCGCCACGGTTCTAGGTCTGCACCAGATTCCCGGAGTGAAAGTGAACCTGATCTCTGGCCCAACCACAGGCCCTGAGGGTTCGCTGGTTCACAAATTCGATGGTCACCCAAAACAACTCCGTGAGATCCCCTCCTTGGTTCGACCCGTCCAGCCTTGGAATGATTTATTAGCATTCCGTTCTCTCAAATCTGAATTCGTCCGGCACCGACCCGACATCGTTCATACTCACAGCGGAAAAGCCGGCATCCTTGGGCGATTAGCAGCCCGGCAAGCTCGTGTTCCGCTGATCATCCATTCGATTCATGGTCCCTCGTTTGGCACATTTCAGGGCTTCTTTGCCAATTGTTTTTTTCAAGGTGCTGAACGTGCCGCAGGTCGTCTCACCCATCATTTCATCTCGGTTGCTCAGGCGATGACCGACCAATACGTTTCAGCCAAGATTGGCATTCCTGAGCAATACACGCGCATTTTTAGTGGGTTCAACCTCGAACCATTCCTGAAAGTTGGTAATCCGGACCATTACCGCCAACGTTGGGGTTTGGAGGCCGATGATTTTGTGGTAGGAAAGATCGCGCGCTTATCGGATCTCAAAGGTCACGAAGACCTGCTTGAAGCTACCTCTCGCCTCATACCACACATTCCCACTCTCAGAATCCTCCTGATCGGAGACGGCCCTCTCCAGCCTTATCTCAGGAAAAGAGTTGAAGACCTAGGATTGACAAAAAATGTGATCTTTTCAGGATTGGTTCGACCAGAGGAAATCCCAGCGTGCTTGGGGTCGATGGATGCCGTCGTTCACCTCTCACGCCGTGAAGGTTTGCCTCGTGCCCTTTCGCAGGCACTCGCTGCCGGCAGACCCATCGTGGCCTACGATTGCGATGGTGCCCGCGAGGTCTGTCTTCAAGGTCAAACGGGGCACCTGATCCAACCGGGTGAAATTGATGCCGTCGTAACCGCGCTCCTCGATCTCCACGGTAATCCACAAAAGTGCAAGGAGATGGGTGCTCTCGGGCAAGCATTCGTTCGAGCCGAGTTTTCTGAATCCCTCATGGTGACTCGAATCCATGAACTTTACAAAACGCTGCTCGATCGTGATCGTGGGACCGTGAATCCAAACTAACCTCGATGCTTTCATTCCCCTTCAACTTTTATTTGTGCGGTTTATTGGTTTCGTTCTGTTTCGCACTCGTAGCAGTTCCCCTTTGGAAAAAATGGTGCACCTCCTTGAACATCATCGACGACCCGGGACACCGTAAAATCCACACGGTCCCCACTCCGCTCGCCGGCGGGCCGGGAGTCTTCTCCGCAATGCTGCTGACACTGGGTCTTGGAGCCGGAATTTACCTCCTTTTTCCGAGGGCCTTTAGTTTTGATCCCATAGGGTTCGGTGGAACAGCACTTCTCAGTGGGATACACACGCGGACGCCTCAGGTAGTTGTGCTCCTGTTGGGTTCCTTCGGCATGGTCCTCCTTGGCCTTTGTGATGATCGATTCGAACTTCCTGCACGTTGGAAATTCTTGGGGCAACTCCTGATCGCAGGCCTCACCGCAGCGACAGGACTAAGGATTACATTGTTTGTGCCAAATATTATCTTCAGCTACGCCATCACGATTCTCTGGATTCTCACTGTCACAAATGCTCTCAACTTCCTAGATAATATGAACGGGCTCTGCACGGGCATCGGAATCGTGGTGGCGTGGGCCTGTGCTTGGCTGGCAGCGGTTCACGGCCAATACCTTGTCGCATTCATCGCGTTCACTGCCACCGGCTCGCTTCTTGGTTTTCTTCCCTTCAATTTTCCCACCGGTCGTGCTTTCTTAGGCGATGCAGGTAGCCACCTTGTCGGATATTGGTGTGCACTCCTCACAATTCTTCCTGATTATTACACCGTCACCGATCCTCGCCTCCATAAGTGGGTCGTTCTCATCCCAGTCCTGCTCCTGTCAGTTCCGCTGGCGGATCTCGTTTACGTAGTCATTTTTCGTTGGAGGATCGGCCAACCCGTTTACTTGGGGGATACGAATCATATTTCCCACCGGCTGGTGAAAAGGGGCCATTCCCGTTCTCAGGCGGTTCTTTTAATTTTACTGGCAAGCGCGCTCGTTTGCTATTTTGCCCTTCTCGCAGTGGCGTGACGGACGGGTTCCGCTTTTGTAAGCCGGAGCACACACTTGACCCTGACGCATTCCGACTTCATCTTCTCCACCGTGTTCAAATTAGTATTACCCTACCTTTTGATCTGGATGTTGAGCCTCCCGGCGGGGGCTGCATCCCCAGAGAAATCAGTGATCCAGATCACCACGGCAAGCCAGCAACCGAGCTGGGATGCTCCTTGGAGATTCGATTCGGTTCGACGTTCCTCCGGTACCGGCTTCTTGATCTCGGGACGCAGGATCATCACCAACGCCCACGTGGTGAGTTGGGCGAAGCAAATCCTTGTCCGACGCTACCAAGATCCAAGGCCCTATTCCGCGAAGGTCAAATTTATCGCCCATGATTGTGATCTCGCCATTTTAGAAGTGGAGGATGATCGTTTTTTTCAAGGCATGGAATCGTTGGAAATCGGTGACCTGCCGCCCGTGCGCTCCACCGTGGTCACTTATGGTTATCCAGCAGGTGGCGAGCAGATTTCTTACACACGCGGCGTCGTTTCTCGCATCGAATTACAGAGCTACAGCCACATTGGAAACCGAGCTTATTTGGCTGCCCAAACCGATGCGGCTATCAACCCTGGGAATAGCGGCGGTCCTGTGATCCAAGATGATAAAGTTGTCGGGGTCGCATTCCAAGGGATCCCCGGCCTCGAAAACACGGGCTTTTTTATCCCGACCACACTAGTGAAACACTTGCTTAAAGATGTCGAGGATGGAGTCTATGACGGATTTCCACAGGTCGGCGTCCGTCTGGTTCCGCTACAAAACCCAGCGTTTCGACAGGCACTGAAACTCCCCGATGATGACCTCGGAGCACGAGTTGACCACATTTTTGATTTTCCAAAAACTAAAGAATTGCTGCGACGGGACGATGTCCTGTTGAAAGCTGGAGGGTATGCTGTCGCCAGCGATGGAACGATTCTCTACGCAGGAAACCGCGTCTTCGTTGGGGTGGTTTTTAACGATTTTCAGAAAGGTGAAACGGTTCCTTTAAGTCTTTGGCGCGAAGGAAAAACGATCACTGTCAATTTGCCACTCGATATCTACCAAGGGGATCGCACTGAAGGGAATCAATACGATGTTTTGCCCAGATATTTTGTTTTTGGTGGCCTCGTTTTCACGCCGCTGAATCGAGATTTTATGAGAACTTTGGCGGGCGGTTGGACCGATACTCCAAACAATGAACTCTTCTACGAACTTTTCTATCGAAAACATGAATCCCCACTCACCATCAGAAAAGAGCCGGTGGTTCTAGCTTCGATCCTTGCCCATGGCGTCAACGCGAACTTAGAAACTCGAGGTCGCACCTTAATAGACCGGGTGAACGGAATCAAAATTGAACAAATGGAGGATCTGGTGCGAGCATTTAATCAAGGGACTAACTCTGCACAACACGTCCTTGAGTTCTATCCCGATAGAAATCTGGAGTGCCTCGATCGGGTAGCTACAGAAGCCGCCAATCCCTCGATTCTGAAAACTTACGGCATCAGTAAGGATCGTCGCCTATGAAAACTATCTCCTCCCTTAATTCCCTTATGCCTATTCGACTTCTTGTCGTTGCGGTGTTGTTCCTACAAGGGGTGATGTATCCACACACATCGCTCGCAAAAGAATCCGGTTCGCTTCGGGGGCTGGAGGCGTCGATTGTAACGCTCGAGATCACCCGTCAAACCTACGATTACCAACAACCTTGGACCCGCCGGACGGACCAAGTGACGAAAATGGGCGTGGTCCTCGCTGGAAACGAAATCTTAACTACTGCAGACTTTCTTCAAGACCACACCTTGATCCGGATTCAAAAGGGAGGGAGAGGGCTTTGGGTTGAAGGCAATTTGAAGTGGATCGACTACCACGCCAATATGGCGGTAATCGACCTAAGCGACTCTAAGTTTTGGGTGGGTTTGAAACCTATCGTGATTGCGAAACAAACTCCGTCCCGAGGACCAGCCCAGATGGTCCGATGGAGAAACGGAGTACTTGAATCGAGAGACCTCAGCATCAATCGCCTTTCAGTCAAAAAAGGGAAGCTAACCTTTATCGACGTCCTCCAACTCGAGCTTGATACGGAGATCGCGGGGATCGGATGGTCAGAAGCCATCGTCCGAGGTCAACAACTCATCGGCATCACAAGTTCTAAAGAAGAACATACCTGCGCCGCATTACCTGCCTCGTTCTTGCGTATGTGTTTGGCCGCTCGACAGGAAGCAAAGCCATTTCGTGGACTGGGATATTTTGCTTTCGTGTGGCAACGATCGAATAACCCCGCGACTCTCGAATTCCTAAACCTCAGAGGTGAACCCCGAGGAGTCGTCGTTCTCGATGTTCCCAAAAACACACGCCCAGAAGGTGCGCTTCAACCCCAAGATCTCATCCTCAACGTGGAAGGATTCGATATCGATACTCAAGGGGATTACCTCGATCCAGAGTTCGGCGTCTTATCGATGGAAAACTTAGCCACTCGTAACCGGTGGGCAGGAGATCAAGTACGGTTAAAAGTCTTACGCACAGGTAAAGAAGTGGATACCACTTACCAATTACCAAAAGCGGATTATAAAGCTGATTCTGTCCCAGATGCGGCCTTTGACCAAGAACCCGAATACCTGATCATGGGAGGTTTAGTCTTTCAACCCTTGAGCGTCCCCTACCTCCAAAGCTGGGGAACCGATTATTTGCGAAAGGCTCCTTTTCGACTGTCCTTCACCACGCAGAACAAAACCTCTCTCGACCGTCCATCCCTAGTGGTACTCTCCACGATTCTTCCCGACAGTTACAACCTTGGATATCAGGAGGCTCGTTGGTTGATCCTCGATGCGATGAATGGCAAAAAAATCAACCGACTGAGCGACCTCATCGAAGGGAAGAAAGCAGCTAAAAACGGATTGCACGAATTGTTTTTCCAACAAGGTGATTCCCTGAGCAAGCTGATGCTCGACGCGACCCAGACTGATGAGGCGACTCAACGTGTGTTGGATCGTTATGGAATCGAAAAACCTTTCGTGTTCGCACCGGCGACCTCTACCAAGGAAACACCCCAGCGATAGCTCTCAAACCTTGATGAGTCTCGAAACCGATTATCACCTTGTCCAATTAGCGAATGGGGCTTTTAGCCTGCATTCCACAGCTCACAAGGAGACCTTCCATCCAGTCATCGGCCCCTCAGCAGAAGCACAAGCTCTCTATGTAGAACAATTAGAACTACCGAGGCGATTCTCGGAAACTCCCGGAGAATTTGTTGTGTGGGACGTGGGCCTAGGTGCAGCGGCCAATGTGTTGACGGTTCTGAAAGCCCTGCGAAACCATGCAGGAAATCTAACAATCCTCAGCTTCGATCACAGTCTCCAACCTCTAGAAGCAGGCATCATGTATGCTAAAGAACTTGGCTACTTCGATGGATTTGAGACGACCACAACAACCCTCCTCAAGGCCGGCAAGGTTGAGTTTACCAATGGTTTATCAACCGTTTCTTGGAAACTCCATCTAGGCGATTTCCCTACCCTCCTGCACTCTGATAAAGCCGAAACGTGGCCCAAACCTCATGCGATTCTTTTCGACGCGTTTTCCCCAGCAAAAAACGCAGCCATGTGGACTTTGCCGTTATTTCAAAGGCTCTACAATCTCCTCGATCCCGACCGTGCCTGCGCCATGCCGACTTATTCACGGAGCACCCTTTTGCGCGTGACCTTGCTTCTCGCCGGTTTTTGGGTCGGAACAGGCCATGCAACCGGAGAAAAGGAAGAGACCACCGTCGCGTCAAACCAGACCCGTTTGATCAAATCCCCGCTTGGCTCAGCTTGGCTCAAACGGGCCAATAACTCGACCAGTGCAGAACCGCTACACCAAGCCCATTATCGTCAGAGTCCACTCTCAGAATCTTCTCGCCAACAACTCCTAATCCACCCGCAATTCTCACTCACCTGAACCAAGCCATGCTTGCCTGATGGTCAGAATCCTGCGACGAGTAACTTCATGCAATCGGCTGCTTCCGAATCCGTCCGCCAGTTCGACACGCTGTTAGCAAGTGGGGAACCGATCCTCGCCCTTGCTCCGATGCAGGACGTGACCGACCTCCCGTTCTGGGCGCTCATGAGCCACTACGGCGGGCCTGATGTCTATTACACGGAATATTTTCGGGTGCATCCCACCTCCACTCTGGAAAAACCGATCCTCCGCTCGGTGACCCAAAACCCTACCGGCCGCCCTGTCGTTGCGCAGATGATCGGGAATGATATCCCGTCTCTCGTGAGAACCGCGAAGGAGTTGCAGAAACATAATGTTGCTGCCATCGATTTAAACCTCGGATGCCCTGCCCCGGTCGTCTATCGCAAATGCGCTGGAGGCGGTCTCCTGCGTGAACCAAAACGGATCGATTCAATCCTCGGTGCCCTCAGGGATGCCGTCACTGTGCGTTTCACCGTCAAAACACGCATCGGTTTTGATAACCCTGCTGTTTTTGATGAACTGCTCTCGATTTTCTCAAAACATCACCTCGACCTATTAACCGTCCACGGCCGCACTGTCCGGGAGATGTATCGGAGTGCGGTCCACTATGATTACATCGCCCGCGCCGTAAATGCCCTACCCTGCCCTGTCCTTGCCAACGGCAACGTTTACTCGGCCGAACGTGCGCAGGAAATCCTCAACCTGACAGGTGCCGCAGGTCTGATGATCGGTCGCGGAGCGATTCGAAACCCGTGGATTTTCAATCAGTTTCGAGCCATGCGAAAAGGCCACCAACCAATTCTACCGATCGGCACCGAGGTCCTCGCCTATATCGACGCGTTGTATCACGCTGTCCAACCTGAGACCGTGTGCGAAGGTGCGCAGGTTCAAAAAATGAAAAAATACCTGAATTTCATCGGCCTCGGGATCGAACCCACCGGCGCATTTTTACACAAAATCAGGCGAGCTACTCTCAAATCTGAGTTCTTTGAAATCTGCACGGAACACCTCAGCCACAGCAATCCGATGCCTCTGGTTCCGTTTAATTTTAACCTGCCTCAGACCGACGTCTTGGCTGAAGAACACTGCTAACAAGAGTCCTATCCGCCTGATTCCCTCATTCTGCCTTCAACAATTTGGAGCTTTGCATCGGCCTGTCTTAACCGGATATTCAATCAGTCAATGAAACAGTTCAGTTCCCGTCGTGATTGGATTAAAACTTCTGCGATCCTCGCTGGAGGTGCATCGCTCTTGTCATGCATCAATCCCGCCCGTGCCGTCGCTCCGACAGATTACAAAGGTTCCGCTAAACTTCGCTTAAGCCTCGCAGCCTATTCTTTCCGGGATTACTTCAAGGAACTGGACCACCAGCGCGATAAGGACACGGAACCTAAACGCCGCATCGACATGTTCGATTTCATCGACTATTGCGCTACCAACGGCTGCGACGGGGCCGAGTTAACCAGCTACTACTTCCCGAAAGATCTGACCGACGCCCACTTGCTACAGGTCAAACGTCACGCGTTCGTCCGGGGCATCAGCATCTCCGGCACAGCGGTTGGTAATACGTTTACACACTCCGACCCTGCACGACGCGCCAAAGAAATCGCTCACGTGAAAAAATGGGTGGATCGCGCCGCGATTCTTGGAGCACCCCACATCCGTGTCTTTGCTGGAGGCACTCAAAGTGGTCAAACACTCGAAACCGCCAAGAAGGTTTGCATTGAAACTCTCGAAGAATGTGGAGCTTATGCCGCAACCAAAGGAATTTTTCTTGGGATTGAAAACCACGGAGGAATTGTCGCGGACGCCAAGCCGCTGCTGGAAATTGTGCAGGCGGTAAAAAGCCCGTGGGTTGGCATCAACCTTGACACCGGTAATTTCCACACCGCCGACGTTTATGGTGACATCGCGAACTGTGCGCCCTACGCGGTCAATGTGCAAATAAAGACCGAAGTTTCTCAAAAGGGCCAACCCAAACGGGACGCCGATCTAGGCCGGTTGGTAAAGATCCTGCGAGAAGCAAAATACCGAGGGTTCGTCGCCTTGGAATACGAGGCAAAACCCGATCCCTACGACGTCATTCCGAAAATCCTTACTGAATTACGCACTCTAATGGCTGCCTGATCCGGTCAGACATGGCACCCCTATTCGGGTAGTGCTCGACCCTTCGTTTCGGGAGCAAGCCATATCACGCACAGCCCAGCCACATAGATCAACGTGATCACCGAACACGCGCGGGCATAGCTCCCATCGAAGTATTGGACTAAACTCCCACCCGCCAATGCTCCGACGGCCGCAAATATTCGTCCAAAATTATAACAGACCCCTTGACCCGTAGCTCTGATCCGAGTTGGAAAAAGTTCAGGCAAATAAAGCGGGAACCATCCGTAAAACGATGCCGTGCAAAGTCCCGCGAGGAATGTCACACAAATAAAGAGCATGTTGTATTCATGCAACCCACGGAATAGCACCGCACAAACGATGAGCGATGCGAAGCACAGGATAAAATAGGTAGGGCGTCGGCCAATCCGTCCTCCCAGAAGAGGCCCGATCAAACAACCCACCACGGCTCCGAACGAGGATGCCATTTGCACCACCGCTTTAGCGCCCGGAACCTTTCCACCCGTCATCTGGTCAACCCAAAGCGGAATCCATTGAATCGATCCCCAAGTCCCGATCAACGCAATGGAGGCAAAAACAATTCCCAAGCATGTTGTTCGAATCATCCCGGCACCAAATACTTCTCGCAATGGATTGGTAGGCTGAATTGCCACTGCACGCTTCCATTTCTCCGACTCCGGCACTCCCAACCGAATAAAAAAGACTAATAACGCTGGAAACGCGCCCATCAGGAAAAACCACCTCCACGAATCAACCGTTACAGGTGCAAGGACCGCCACCCAACCGACCAGCAACATCCCTAAGTTCGCGGCCGCACCGATCAAACCCGCTAGAAGGGGTCGCCACCGTTCAGGCCAGCATTCCATCACCAACGCAACACCTAGTGCCCATTCACCACCCATACCCAATGCGGCAATAAAACGGGTCCCTGCAAGATGCCATGGCACTTGAGCGAAATAACCCACAGCGGTGAAAAGCGAATACACGAGAATGCTCAACGACATCGCCCTGATCCGACCAATCCGATCTCCTAACCAGCCGAAAACCAACCCGCCGACCGCTGCACCCACCAAAAAGCATGCCGTAATGTTCCCCATCCATCGAGCGACTCCCCCGTCACCGACCCCCAGCATGCTCTGCAACGCCGGACGGGCAACTACGGGGAATAGTCCAATCTCAAATCCATCAAACATCCATCCGAGAAACGCGGCCAACAAAACCATCCACTGAGCCTTGGTCAGTCGCAACGGCTCGCCCGATTTAGAAGGGTTGGATGTAACGGTTGAACGATTTTCAGACATAGCAGTTTCGATTATTTTGGCGTCAGTGTCGGCTTCGGCCACTTTAAATGTTCGTGTAAGAAATCAAAAGTTCCTTTCCCATTGATCGTATGAGGTCCGGCAAACGTCTCCAATCGACTGTGATTGGGAAGACCAAGTTTTCCAGCATAAAGGAATTTGACTTTGCCAAACTCATGGAACACCCGTTCATCGGGTGCCACACCATCGAAATGCCCCCGTTCAACCATAAACGGTCGAGGCGCGATTAACGCCGCCATCTCCGCATAATTAAACGTGGTGCCAAGATCGAACTCGAAAATCTCGTATTCCCCGCTCCACACATAGCTGTAGTTGCTGATAGTGGATGTGTTCTTCCACACCCAATCGTTAAAATCAGCGGAACAAATCGACAAACAATAATCGGTCAGCAACGCTGGCACCCTCATCGCGGTCTTACCCCCATAACTCAGGCCGTAGAACGCCAATCGGCTTGCATCAACACACTCCAAGGTCTTGAGCCAGTCCAATATCTGCTGGTGCTGCGGAGTAATCACCGAAAATAAGGTCTGACCCACCTGATTTGCTTTGCGTTGCAACGTGCGAAAACGGTCCTCAAAAATATAAAGATTCTGGGGAGCAAAAACGATGAACCCACGGTCTGCCAAACGAGCAGCATAATCGTGATAAGCGTCGTGGTTGCCCACGATCACATCTTTGGGCCGACCTTCCAACCCATGCTGACAAACCACCACCGGACGCCGTTCGCCCTGCTCTAAATCCTTAGGAACAAGGAGCACCCCATAAGCCATCACATCTGGAAACACATCCAAGGTCACCTCATACCCACACCACCGTGCGGAATCGTACGTCTTCCTTGACCTTGCATTGAAAGGAAGCCGAGGTTGATTGATCTCACCAATGATCTCGCGAGAAAACTGCGTCCGATAAGTCACGCTGGACCTCCGATACGCTTCGATCGATGTGAAATCCAAGCCCTTCATATAATCACGCCTGACATCCCCTCCTCTTTCGAGCAGGTCCTGCGTATGTCGATCCAACTGCCGAATTTGCACAGCCATTCGCTGAAGCCCGTCAGCCAGCGGTCTAAGCGTCTTCGGAGGTGGTCCAGAAACTCCAATTCCTGCGTTTGGAACCAACGCTTTGAGTAAAGTCCCCAGCATCGCCTCGGTTCCATAGGCTCCGCGTCCATCTTCTCCGCTGACAACGAGTCGCGGCGGAACAGCATTAGGAACATCAGCAAGCATCTTTTCAAGGCGAGCGAATTCTGTCCTCACAGAAGCCAGATTCGGGGTCAACAATTCCGCAGGCGCGCCTCCGTTACCCGGAATGATTAGTTCCGGCCCGAGGGCCGCTTCCACGAGTAATTGCCGTGGCATGATCAACCGAGCCACTTCCGCATCCCCAAACTGTCGGAGGTAACCAAACACATTGCGGTCGATAGGCTGCTTCCAACCAATGCTTCGGTCATCAAAGAATCCGCTCACTCCCACCACATCCACTCGAGTCTCAAGAGCTCCTGCCAGCAACGCGACGAACCCACCTTCGCCGTGCCCCATCAGCCCGAGCGGTCGCCGACCAGAATCCGTGTCCTTCAACCCATCCACCAAGGCAAGCACCTTCAACACCTCGTAACCAAGGATGTGGCGGCCCATCTCAAAAGCGGGGCGATAAAGAAATTCGCGATGAGTGAGTTTGGCGTTCCGCCGTTGAGTCCGCGTGCGGTCGATCAGTAATGGGATGTAAACCCGACATCCACTTTCAACCAATCGTCGCGCAAACTGACTTTCCACAGGAACCCCAGGGGCTAGCCCACAAAGCTGTTCAGGGGAAACATCTGCGTCTGGCACAGTAATCACATCTGCAACGATGTCCCTGCCTTTAGGGATCAATACAAGCCCACACCCTTCCACGTCTCCAAATGCGGCCCAACGGATCTCGCGCACATCAAACGACAGCCCTTCTCCCAGTCGCTCAGCACCTCCCAAGGTCATCTCCACTCGAGGAGCACTACGCCGGTGGATTGGATCTCGCGCACCAATCATTCGCGCCAAACGCTGTCGATTTGTCTCCGCTCCACCCGTCCAAAAAGAAGCACGGCCAGCGATGGAATCCTTGATTTCTCGAAGCAAAAACCGATCCACACCAGCGACAAGATTCGATGCAATATCGCCTTGGAGCTCAAGCGGAGCCGTCCCGGGCACCACAGCATTGGTCCACGCTAACGGAGCCGCTCCACCTGCCCACGCAACCAAAAACAATCCGAAACCTATTAAAAGAGATCGAAGGTAGCTCATATTTCTTATCCTCACTTTTGACCACGTAAACGGCTATTCCCCAATTATGGTATGCTTAGGATTGTTTCTTCCGCACTTCACTCAACCCCTCGCCTCGCAGCCAAGTAAACTGCCGGTAAGCCAAATAAGGATCAACTTGCGCCAACAAAAACCACGCCCACTGCTCTCGCAATCGAGTCCAAAACGAACGCGATTTCCGCCACTGTTCCAAAGTGATTTCTTGACTAAGATCGAGTGCCTTTTCAAAAAACAATCGCGCTTGTTGAGTGATCCTAGCTGCGTCCAGCCGAACCAACACCTCGTAATTGATATGCAGACTCCGTTTGTCCAAATTTGCAGACCCAACAAAAACCGCATCGTCGAAGAGGAAAAGTTTCGAATGCAAAATCTGCGGTTGATATTCGAAAATCTGGACTCCGGCCTTCAACAAACCCGTATAAAGTCGCCGCGCTGCGGACTGCGCCATCGGCACATCCGTCTTCGCTGCCAAGATCAGTGTGACCCTAGCTCCTCGTTTCGCAGCCAAAACCAACGCCCGACGAACCTGCCTCGGCGGGAGAAAATACGCAGAAATGATCTGCACACATCGAGCTTTCTGAACGGCTGAACACAAAACCTGCTGCATTTTAAAACCGCGCCAATTGGGTCCAGACGTGATGATTTGGCCTTCAGCAGTGGAGATGACTCGTTGATTGGCATTCTTCCGAAACCGAACCCATGGTTGCGGTTTTTGTGACGCTAGCCGAAACATCCCGTCAAAAATTCGCCCTAATTCGACCGCGAACTCTGTGGACAATTGCACACTCGTGTCGTGCCAACCTCGGTTCACCCCATCCCCGCAATACGCCTCAGCAATGTTAAACCCACCCACAAACGCCACCAAATCATCCACCACCAAAATTTTGCGATGATCACGAAATCCGATGCGTTTTACACGGAGCGGGTTAAACCACCGAAATTCTCCTCCAGCCTTCTTGAGCGGTTCGAAATAGTCCACCGGAAGATCATAAGAACCCAGCGAATCCACCATAACCGACACCGCAACCCCACGACCTCTAGCTTCCACCAAGGAAGTGCGGAATCGCTCACCAATAGGACCCTTCCCAAAAATGTACACCTCCAACCGAACAGACCGTTGAGCACACGCAATAGCGTCCAACATTTTCTCCAGCGCACCATCCACCGAATGAAACCACTCACACCCCACCAGGACAGCGTCCACCCTGTTTTTCGTCGGAGTTGACATAAACGTTCCCCCCACTCTGCCAGAACCTACGATCATTTGCAGTCGAATAGTCGCGAGGGTTCGGGCATCATTCTTTCATGACATGGATGTTGCGTTACGGACTTTCGCTCGTCGCCCTCTTCGGGTCGTTGTGCCTTCACGCCGCGAACACCACGGTGAGTCTCCAAATCTCGCACCGCGAATCTCTACCCGGCTCAACCGTTTTTGCAGCCATCCGCCTTCAGATGAACCCCACTTGGCATACCTACTGGGCCAACGGCGGAGACTCTGGCGGCCCCACCATCGTTGAGTGGGAACTCCCGAACGGCATTCAGGCTGGACCCTTGCAATGGCCTCTCCCTGATCGACATGAAGAAGGCGGGGCGATCACTTATACCTACGAAAATGAGGTTCTGCTGATCGCGGCTCTTCAGATTTCGCCGACAATTACTCCCGGCTCAAAATCATTAACCGCCAAGGTTCGGTGGTTGGAATGTGCTGCCTTGTGCATCCCTGCCCGTGACGAAGTGAACGTTTCAATCGTCATTGGAACCAACTCCGTTCCTTCCCCACAAGC